>CBFGXY010000412.1:0-1538 GCA_965652945.1 uncultured bacterium | reverse complement strand
CATCACATCATCGATTCTCCAGTCGGGAATGAAGCGAAACCGATCGAGCAGCAACCCGACCTCCGGAATCAACCGGTCGACCTCTTGAACGAGCAGCGTCCAGTGCGTGGGTGGCAGCCTTCGGAAGGTGCGTTCATCGAACGGACCGTAGCGGAGCTCCCACGGATACTCGCCGCCTTTCTCGAGGATCAGCCGCGAGTCGACTGAGTCCTCGAGCGCCAGTCCGGCCAGCTCTTCGGGCCGAAGCGGCGACCTGAAACCGGGGATTGCCTGCCGGACGAGAAGAGGCTTTTTCTGCCAGTAATCGCGTAGAAAATCTTCAATAGAGATATCGCCGAAGAGTGATGACATGCTCTTTTTATGGGTCTCAAGGGAGTGAATCAGCGCCGGCACGCGGCTCTGATAACGATTCTCGAGCAAGGAGCTCTATTTGTTCGATGGCTTCCACAGCATCGTTTACCACGCGATAGAGATTTCGGTACTTCTCAGCCGCCGTTCGTTCGCGGTAGAAATGCTCGAAGAGATCGATCAGCGGATCGTAGAATCCTTTTGTGTTGGCGATCACGATCGGTTTGTCGTGATATCCGAGTTGTCGGAGCGTTAAGACTTCCATCAGTTCCTCCAGCGTACCGAAGCCGCCCGGTAGAACCACAAATGCATCCGCCCGCGTGAAAATTATTGCTTTGCGCTCCTGCATGGTATCGGTGACGTGCATTTCATCCGCCACGTCATAAGCGATTCCTTCCCGATCTTTTAGGGCTTTTGGGATCCCCCCGATGACGGTGCCCCCGTGCTCGTGCGTCTCCCGCGCCACCACGCCCATCAGCCCAACCTGGCCGCCTCCGTAAACGAGTGTATGGCCCCGTTTGGCGATGATCCTGCCCAGATGTTCAGCCTCCTTGATATATGCCTCATCAACCTGATTGCTTGAGGCACAGTAAACCCCGATGATCATGATTCGCGATCGATATAGTGTACACAGAACCCGAAAAACGCGATCGAGAATCTCATCCCCGCGGTCGCAGTGGTCGCATCACAAGTTCGGAGATCAGGTAATTGTCGCTCGTTTCGAGAACATGAATGAGCGTCTCTGCAAGGTCGTCGGCCGTCATGGCGTTTGGTGATATTCCGCCACCTGAAACCGCCGCAAAGTTCGTATCAACCGATCCGGGATAGATGCACGTGACTTTGATTCCATCGTCTCGGACTTCTTTCATGAGTGCGTCGCTGAAACCGCGTACGGCAAACTTGCTGGCATTGTAGCCCGAGAGTTGCGGATTTCCGAGCAGACCGGCTATCGATGCGATATTTACAATGTGGCCGCCGAATCCCGACGACTCATTCTGTCTCGCCATGATGGGTACGGCGAGTCGTGAGCAGAGGAAGGTACCTCGCGCATTGGTATCCATCTGGACATCCCAATCGCTCGAGGAAAGCTCGGTGATCGCGCCTCTGCGTGCCAGTCCGACATTATTGACCAGAATATCTATTCTTCCCGATTCCTCCACGACACGTCCGAATGCGTTGTCGACATCCTC
>CBFGXY010000411.1:0-1539 GCA_965652945.1 uncultured bacterium | reverse complement strand
CTCGACGGCATTAAAGCGACCCGATCGCTCAGCGACGAGAATATCCGCACGAACTGCACGCTTTGCTTCAGTCCTACCCAGGCTCTTATCGCAGCCAAAGCAGGCGCAACCTATATCAGCCCCTTCATCGGCCGTGTTGACGACATCTCGACCGAGGGCCTCCGCCTCATCGAACAGATCGTCACCATCTACGCCAACTACGGGTTCGAGACAGAGATACTTGCCGCCTCGATCCGCCATCCGATGCACGTGGTCGAGGCAGCGATGCTCGGCGCAGACGTCGCTACGATGCCCTTGAGCGTCATCAAGCAGCTCATCAAGCATCCACTCACCGATAGCGGCCTCGAGCGTTTCCTGGCAGACTGGAAGGCGTACGAGGAAGGATTGGCTTCGTAAGTCATCCGATCACTTCGCGGAGTCATAGGATCGCTTCACGGAGTCATCCGATCACTTCGCGTAGTCATAGGATGACTCGGCCCCTCAAACCCCGGGCTGCTTGCATCGCCCGCTTTCGTATCTTGATCCGTTTACTCTCAGGGAGACTCTCCGTATATGCTCTTTTCTGCGCTTGGCGCGACGGACACAATCAGTGCGAGCTGTCATTTTCTGCTCATCAATAAGACCGGCATCATCCTCGACGCCGGTGTAGATCCGGAACGGGAGGGCCTGGAATCGCTTCCCGATTTCGACCGGATTCACAATAGGCCCGAATGGTATGTTGATCATGCGCTGATCACGCATGCGCATCACGATCACATAGGTGCACTTCCGGTGCTGCTTCAGCACTTCCCCCACGCGAAGGTTCATATGACCTTCGCCACGCGCGAACTGGCCGACTTCGTGCTTCCGGCATCGGCCAGGCTACAGAAGCGTAGGATCCGTGAGGGTTCGTCCATACATCCACCGTTATTTTCGGAAGAGGAGGTCGATGTCTATGGATATCTGTATCTGGCTCACGAATCAGGGAAGCCCTTCGACGTGACGGGTTTGAAGGATGAGACGCGGGTCATGGCTACCTTCTACGACGCCGGTCATATCCTGGGATCGGCGGGTGTGCTGCTCGAGTTCGAAGAGAAAGGAGCCTCGCGATCCGTCTTCTACACGAGCGACACCAACCTCCGGCCCCAGACGATCATTCCAGGCGGCGAGTATCCGGAGGGCCCGATAGACTTTCTGATTCTCGAGTCGACACTCGGGGCGGATGCCGATGCCGAGCAGACGACCCGACGCCGTGAGGAGGAGCGCTTTACCGAATCGCTGGGCCGAATAATTAACGGGGGCGGTTCGGCACTGGTGCCGGTTTTCGCGATGGGCCGTGCTCAGGAAACACTTGCGCTAATCCATCGAGGAAAGCAGCGAGGGATTATTCCGACCGAGACGCCCGTTTATACCGCCGGCGGGCTGCGCGCGGTATCGGATCTCTATGATAAACTGCGTTTCACGACGCCTCGGCTTGATCAGGAGTTCATGGTCTTCGGAGTCGAGCAAAAGCGACTCCCGAGGAGCACGGAAGCTCTTACCACCGCGCTCGAACAGCCT
>CBFGXY010000410.1:0-1561 GCA_965652945.1 uncultured bacterium | reverse complement strand
CTTGATCGAGCTGGTAGACTACGAGTCGGCAGCCGATACCATCCTCTTCGAACCACCGACGTTCTCCGATCCAGCGTCATACACCTACGGTGATTCCTGGACGGCGCCGTCTCACGCCCCGGGACTGTTCGAAGATACCGAGGTTGAGGTCACGGGTTACGGCACGCTGATCACACCCACCGGCCAGGAGCGGCAAGCGCTTCGCATCGAGCGAACCACGGGGTCACTCGGTTTCGCGATGAAGACGATCGAATTCGTGACCGGGGCGGACGATGGCGTGCCCGGAATCTCTGGAACGATTGACATCACTATTCTCGGAGACGAAGAGGTGATCGGCACGGTGTCATTTATTGAGACGACCGGTGAGGCCGGTACCAGCGTTGCTGAGGGGGGGTCCGTACCGGAGGCCCTTCGGATCGGCACGAATTATCCTAACCCATTCTCAGACCAGACAACCATTCCGTTTGAGCTGGGGGAGAGTGGAGCCGTGGACCTTCGTGTCTATGATATGCTGGGGCGGGAGGTCGCAGTTATCGTTGATGGTATACTACCCGCGGGCAGACACGAAATGCACTTTGATGCGGCTGATCTTCCGAGTGGAACGTATTTGTACCGGATCGAGGCCGCGGGCGCGAAATGCTCAGGCTTGATGTCGGTGGCGCGGTAATCTGTCAAAGCGCCTCTGTCCACTTTGCGAAGCCCGGCACGATTATTCCGTTCCGGGCTTTGTTATATCTGGGATGCCTGATGATCCCGAGAAATAAGAGGGTGCCGGCCGATAGCGCCTGTCATTTCATCACAAAAAAGGCCGTCATGTTCGGTTTGGCCCCATCGTTGAACATGACAGCCTGCCTGTGTTCATCGCTCGAACACAATCAAGTACGGTTCAGGGTCCGCGGAAGTCGGAGTAATAGCCGGACAATATCGAGGCCGATGGAATCGGCAGGCGGGAAGTCTGCAGAACCAAAGGCCGTCGCTTTCAGGATGAATGCATTTTCAGGCATCATACCTCAGGCTTAATCGAAAGAAGAGCGAGCACGAGTATGAAGGTGTTTGCGGATTATCATGGAGGCACCTGGCCGAGTGCTCTTCAAGGTCTCGGCACGTAATCGTAGCCTGCATATTTTCGACAGGATGGTTCTTGTCTGGAAGTACGTGATCTTCGGCGTGATCTGATCATCATCCGGGATTTTTTCTGGTCCGATCCGCCATCCTCCGACTCCCCCTTCGTCGTATGTCCTCAAAGCCCTTTCTCCGATCCCTCAAACTCCTATCTTCTCAACAGATCATCATTCTACCGGGAGCATGAGCGCACGCATATTCGACGACCACACCCTCGCGATTCTGGATCGGCAGCGGGCACTTCTAAATCGTCTTGCGGATGCGCTCGATTCCGCGAAACTGCCCGACGATGCGAGGAGAACGCGCGAGGCTGCAGAGAGTCTTTCCGAGACGTTTCTGGTGGTGGTCGTAGGAGAATTTAACAGCGGCAAGTCGAGCCTCATCCACCTGCTGCCGCGCTTCTACCTTTCGATCCGCCGCAAGTCCTACCAGAACAAGT
>CBFGXY010000409.1:0-1565 GCA_965652945.1 uncultured bacterium | reverse complement strand
GAGAAACCAAGCTATTGGACTTTGACGGCAGAAACGGCGTCTCGCGATCCGTAGATACCTGAATAAAGTGCGTAATTGCGCGTAAGGATCTTAACGTAGTCGCGTGTCTCTCTGAAGGGAATGCGTTCGGTGAAAAGCTCGTCATCCATGTATTCATCGAAATCTTTCCACCGTTCGACCTGATGAGAACCTGCATTGTAGGCTGAAAACGTTGGAGGAAGCGCTCCCTCGTATCGATTCCAATGCTGAGCGAGATATCGAGTGCCGAGGTGTACATTGATTTCGGGGTGATAGAGCATGTCGGCATGCCACGGATGAATGCCAACGACCTCGGCAAGGTGTGCACCTGTCGACGGCATGATTTGCATCAATCCACGTGCCCCGACATGTGATGTGATTCGCACTTCGAACATGGACTCTTGCCGGATCAGTGCCGCGACGATGAACGGATCTATTCCGCGCTCTCTGGCTTCTTCGATGATAAGAGTCCGAAATGGGAACGGATACAGAATACGGAGCAGGCGCAGACTTGGAGCGGATGAGGCCTGTAAACTCAGCCCGATTCGAATTGCATTCCGGCTGAAGCCTCGGTCCGCGAGCGCCTCGGCAAGTGAGTACCGAAGTTGGCGATTGCTTCCGACGCTTCCGACAAGACGATCCACTTCGGCTGACGCTTCATCGACGAATCCGGCTTCCAACAAAATGTCGACCGCAAACATCCAGTCATTTACCTGCGATGCAGCTGCCGGATCGTCGGGGAGGTCTGGGGAGAGAGGGATCGGCCAGAATGGTTCATCGAGGCGACGGCTTGCGAGCAGAGCGTAGTATGAGTCGCGGTCTTCTCGACGAACCTGCTTGAACATCTGCATAGCTCCAGTACTGTCGCCCAGCGCCAGTCGCGCCCGCCCCGACCAGTATGTCGACTGGAGCGCATTTGGGCCATTGGGATATCGCCTCCGGTAGTCATCCCAGATCGTCGCCGCCCTGTCATATTCGTTCTGTAGATACGCGATACCGGCAAGGCGCATCATTGCGAGGCCCATCTGGCTCGTTCCGGGATACTCCCTTATCAGAAGTTCAAACAGTCGGGAGGCGTCTTCCAGACCACCTTCATCCTGCCTTATATCAGCCGCTAGCAGGAGTGCAAGCGCACCATTGGCTGAACCGCGAAATTCTCGTTTGAGATCGAGATATACGCGCACGGCTTCATCGAAGTCGCCCGCTCGGCCTGCCGATCGAGCGCGCAACATTCTTGAACTTGTTAGATGATGGATCGGGCGCACCGCCTCGAGGACGTCTTCGTAGCGTCCTGAATAAAACAGCGCGTTGGCGTATTCAAATTGGACCTGCTCATGCTCGGCGGTGGTACCGCGACCGTGGGCGATCCAGGCTTCATACCCTGCAATCGACTCATCATGCAGTCCCTGTTCACGCAGGACTCGCGCCCGGGCGAGATGCTCTTCGGGTGAAAGGTCGTCCTCTCCCAATTCATCCGCAGCCGCCCGCGCCCATGGCCCCGCCGGTCCGAGATCGATCGCGCTCAGGAAGGCAGTTCTTCCCTCCAG
>CBFGXY010000408.1:0-1587 GCA_965652945.1 uncultured bacterium | reverse complement strand
CTGCGCGATCCCGAGAGTGTCTATTCGCTGCAGGTGGTTCGACGCGACTGACATCGGGACTACGCGATCCCGAATTTTTCCAGGACTTCCTGTCCGTGCTCCGTCACCTTCGGGCGTTTGAACACATGGACGATCGTGCCGTCTTCGTCGATCAGGAACGTGGTCCGCTTGATACCCATGAACTTACGTCCATACAGATTTCGCTCGCCCCACACGCCGTAGGCTTCGAGGATTTCCCGCTCGGTGTCTGCTATCAGCGGAAACGGAAGACTGTACTTTTCAGCAAACGCCTGGTGCGATTCGACATCATCCGCCGAAACTCCAATCACTGCTACACCTGCTTCCTGGAGTCTTGAGTATTCGTCTCGCAGATTGCAGGCCTGCTTCGTACATCCAGGTGTATCATCCTTGGGGTAAAAATAAAGCGCAACTTTTTGGCCCCGATAGTCATCGAGCTTGATCCGCTCGCCGGACTGGGTCTGGCCTTCAAAGACAGGTGCCTGCTGCCCCTTATCGGGCATGGTAGTCTGCATGGTTCTGTAGTTCTGTTAAGTCGATTGACGGGCAGATGATATGACGGACCGCCAGAGATGTTTTTGAATGTGAAGCTTAGAAACTCAGCAGTCGTTCCAGTGCCGGCACGAGACGGGACTTGCCCGAGTAGATCTCGTTCTCGAGTTGAGTGGAGAACGGAATCGGCATATCCTCGCCACCAATTCGTACGGGCGGTGCATCGAGCCAGGTGAAGGCTTCTTCTGCGATCTGAGAGGCAAGTTCAGCGCCGAAGCCCGATGTCCGCGGGGCTTCGTGCAGAACGAGTACGCGACCTGTCTTCTTGACTGACGTCAGAATCGTTTCCATATCCAGAGGGACGAGCGTGCGCAGGTCCACAACCTCGATCGAGACCCCTTGCGCCTCCATCATGGCCGCTGCCTCAAGTGCCCAGTGGCGCGCAATTCCGTAGGTAACTATCGTTGCATCACGGCCTTCCAGAGCGACCTCCGCTTGCCCCAGCGGTATCCGGACCGCTTCGTCGTCGACCTCTCCGCGGATGGATCGGTAAAGCATCTTATGTTCGAAGAAGAGCACCGGATTAGGATCATCGATTGCAGAGAGCAGAAGTCCTTTGGCATCCCTCGGCGTTCCTGGAACGACCACCTTGAGCCCCGGGGTATGGCAAAACCAGGCCTCCATCGACTGGGAGTGAAACGGACCGGCTCCGATTCCGCCCCCGAACGGAGCACGAATCGTCACGTTCACCGGAGCTCCCCACCGATAATGTGTCGTGGCGAGGTTGTTCGTAATCTGGTTGAATCCACAGGATATGAAGTCGGCGTACTGCATCTCGACTACCGGCTTGAATCCTTCCAGGGCCAGTCCCAGTGCAGCGCCTATGGCACCGCTCTCGATTATCGGCGTGTTACGGACACGATCGCGTCCGAACTGGTCGAGGAACCCTTCAGTCACTTTGAAAACACCGCCATAGTCGGCGATGTCCTGTCCCATCAGAAGGACCTTTTCATCCTCTTCCATCCCCTGTCGGAGGCCATCGCTTATAGCGTCGATGAATCTCCGGGTGGATGTGGT
>CBFGXY010000407.1:0-1593 GCA_965652945.1 uncultured bacterium | reverse complement strand
ATACCACGCCCGGAGCGGCCAACAGAATGATGACGATCAAGGCGCATCGTAGAGTCCGCGGCATAGGCTTCCTGGGTTAAGCGAAACGGTTAAGTTTCTACAAATAAAGCTCTTTTATCGGATCACTGCAACACGTTTTGTAATCACATGCATGAGCGCGCCACCGGTCCGTAACTCGAGTCGTATGAAGTAGACTCCGGAGGCGAGGTGGCTCATGTCCATCTCAAGCTCATCGGTGCCGGAGCGATAAATTTGCGATATACCGGCACGACGGCCCATTGCGTCGTGGATCGCAGCTTCGAGCTCCCATCCGGCCGGAACCTCCAGAGGGATCCGAACCGAAAGCTGCGTTGGATTTGGATACGGTTCGCCGACATACCATTCCCCTGCAAGCTCATCCGCCGGCGCATCCACGGACGACAGGGTGCGGCGCCAGCGCACTGCATCGGCTATGATCGTACCCTGCGAAGACAGATTGCCGAACAGCTGCACATAAAGCTGAGTCCCGTTCCGCGGCCGGAAGACGCCCAATTCCTTCCATCCACCCGGATGATCTCGCAGGTTCACGTGAAGTGTATCGGTTCCGTCGCGATGAATGACGAGGTACGCAGCCGAGGAAGAATGCTCTGGATTTCCCTCGGGAAGGTGCACTGCAACCGAATAAAGACCCTCGCCGGGTACGGGCGCGAGCCAGTATGCGTTGTTTCCGGTTCCAGCCTCTGCACGGAGGTAATCGCCTCCATCCCAACCGCCGTCGGTTTCAATCTGCCAGCTACCTTGCTGCGTAAAGCCTGCGTCTCCATTGTCGACGATCACGGAGAACTCGTCGAAATCGGCCACGACATCAAGCGATCCCGATTCAAGCGGAAATCCGTGCGCGTCCTCAAGATTCGTGATTGTGATTGTATACGTCGATCCCGATGTCAGGGGCGAGGTCTCGATCAAAATGAGTGTCGGATCTCCTCGCTTCACACGGACATTTTCGAGGCTTGCATTGGTGATGGAAACGTTAGCGTTTTCGAGCTTGTCCGGTTCGACCGCCCGGTTGAAACGAACCTCGATCGAGGTCTCACTTGTGATGAGCGCATCGATGAGGCGGAAGCCCGGAGTTCGTCTCAACCGAAAGGCATCGGCAATAACTGACCCCGACGTACTTCCGGACACGTCGAGAAACAGGGTGTCCCCTGCCTGGATATAGTCACCCGAGATCCACGTCCACTTCTCACCCGCCCGCTGATCGACCTCGACGAGTACCGGCATCGCTCCACCCTCAGCGGTCGAGGTGATTTTGATTTGAGACGAACTGCTCGCACCTTCCAGCGTGGGCCACCAGCCCTCCACCGCATACCAGCCCTCCCGGATTGACGTGAGCGCATAACGGGCGCTGCCCTCAGATCCAGCGGTCAGAACACGTGCCGCTCCACCATGACCTTCATCAATGGTCGACCACGGTCCATCAAACTCGGCTTCGTCATTATCCACACGGTTATCATTGAACGGTGCGAGTGATGGCTCGGAGAACAGGCCCGTACCAAGTATCGCTCGGTCGGACTCGGAAAGCGCGCCTCGCCCATCCCAGATGATTATTCCACC
>CBFGXY010000406.1:0-1616 GCA_965652945.1 uncultured bacterium | reverse complement strand
CGTGCACATATCCTTAGTCTGCAGGATCTGTACTATCTTGGTAGCTCCTTGCATCCCATCAGGATTAACCAGATTCGCGATTATCTATGCGCATTTTCTCTCTCATCACTTTGACCGCCATCTTTGTAGGCTGTGGGGCACCGCCGCCAGAAGAGGCGCCGGGTCAAGATGTTTTCTGGAGCAACCTTGAATCACTCTGTGGAAATGCCTACGCCGGAGAGATGACCGCCGGCTCAGAGGCTGACACGTCATTTGCAGCTCATCGAATGGTTATGCACGTGCGCGAGTGTGGCGACGACACCATCAAGATTCCTTTCCATGTTGGCGACGACCACTCACGTACGTGGGTCCTCACTCGTACGGACACCGGCCTTCGGCTCAAGCACGACCATCGCCTGGAAGACGGGTCAGAGGATCAGGTAACGCAGTACGGTGGTGACACGAAGGAGCCGGGGTCAGCCTTCGCGCAGCACTTCCATGCGGATGACTTTACCGCCGAACTGATCCCTGCAGCAGCATCAAACGTCTGGACAATTGAGGTCTATCCCGACAGTGCCTTCACCTACGCACTTCGTCGCGAGGCGGAGAACCGGCACTTTCAGGTTGATTTCGATCTGACGAACGCCGTCGAAACGCCGCCGGCACCCTGGGGTCACGAGTAATCCCAGTGTATTCGCCTAACTGACCGGAGCGTCTTCCCAGACCTGTTCGCGGGTGCTGCGGAAGACGAGCTTCGGCCAATCCTGCTCCATCCTTCCGACCCACCAGTCATTTTCCGCAAGATAGACGTATGTGCCGTCGGCATCGCGCACGATGTTACGTTCCTGCCGAGCGATGAACTGCTTCAACTCGTGCGTATCGTCTGATTCCACCCACCGCGCCGCGTTGTAGGGCATCGGGTCGAGGCGAACGTCGACGCCGTACTCGACTTCCAGTCGCGTCTTAACGACATCAAACTGCAGCGGTCCGACGGCTCCGAGGATGTAGTCGGCACCGATCAGTGGCCGAAAGACCTGAATCGCACCTTCCTCCACAAGATGCATTAATCCTTTTTCGAGATGCTTGGCGCGGAAAGCGTTGTCGAGGCGTGCCTTCCGAAAGTGTTCGGGAGCAAAGCTGGGAATACCGGTAAACTGCAGCGGCTCTTTGTCCGAGAAGGTGTCTCCAATCCGAATCGTGCCATGATTGGGTATCCCAATGATGTCGCCCGGATATGCATGTTCGATACCTTCTCGATCCTGCGCCACGAACATCGTCGCATTGGCGATTCGAACTTCCTGCTTGCGCCGATGGTGCTGGACCTTCATTCCGCGCTCGAATCGCCCTGAGCAGACGCGCATAAAGGCCATTCGGTCGCGGTGATTCGGGTCCATGTTGGCCTGAATCTTGAACACCATACCCGTGAAGGAGGGTTCGTATGGAGATACTTCACGCGTCGTCGTGGCTCGTGCGCGGGGTGTAGGCGCGATGTCGACGAACATGTCGAGTAGCATCCGCACGCCGAATCCATTCAATGCTATACCGAAGAGCACGGGCGTCTGCTTGCCTGCCAGATAGGCATCGACATCGTAGGTATTGCCCGCCTCTTTCAGCAGTTCGATATCAAACCGAAGATC
>CBFGXY010000405.1:0-1618 GCA_965652945.1 uncultured bacterium | reverse complement strand
TCATTGGGAAGCGGCCCTTCGTTTGATCCGCACACGTTTCGGAGCACTTCCTCTTCGCGGCTCGGCACGTAGACCGGCATGCTGAGTTTTTTCTTGATGGCCCCGATTTCGTTGGCGCACGTTGCGCGCTCGTTCAGAAGGGCAAGCACCGTTCGGTCGATCTCGTCAATGCGATCACGCCACGGTACCATGTCTGATGGGTGTACCGAGGCTGCGTCTGAATGTGTGGGCGCGGGGTCCGGCGCGTGTACCAGGATCCGCAACCGGGCGACGACCCGCAACAGAGCAGGCAGCAAGGATGAGAAGGTGGCTAATTGTCAGCGGTGTCGTCCTGCTGATCGGATTGATCGCAGGCCTGAGTGGCTTATGGATCGTTTTCGGACCAAACACAACGTCGTACGATGGGGATCGGAGCATAAAGATTCCACCGGGATCTACGTTCTCGGCCGTAGTGGATACGCTCGAGGCAGCTGATATCCTTGGCTCCGCACGGACGTTTGAATGGGTCGCCCGCGCAACGGGTTGGGGCAATCAGGTCAAAGCCGGACATTATTCCGTTGAATCGGGAATCTCGAACTATGATCTCCTGAGCAAGCTGCGACGCGGCCTGCAGTCGCCGATCCGAATTACCATCCCGCCCGGCACGCGGCCCGAAGTCATGGCTGCGCTTGCCGGCTCGGTGATGTACTTCGACAAGGAAGAGATGGAGGAAGCCTTACGGGATCCCGAGCTGGCCGCCGAGCTCGAGGTCGACAGCGCCTCGCTTTTCGGCTTCATGCTTCCGGAGAGTTATGATTTCTACTGGCTCACCGACGCACGCACGGTGGTACGGCGCATCAAGCGCTATTTCGATTCGTATTACGAAGCCAATCTTGCCGCCGCGGCCGCCGAGCAGAACCTGACCCCACACGAGGTCGCCACACTCGCATCGATCGTGGAATGGGAAACTCACATTGATGCCGAGCGCCCTCGAGTTGCCGGTGTCTATCGCAACCGCTTGCGGATCGGGATGCCCTTGCAGGCGGATCCGACCGTGCAATATGCGGTCATGCGTCTGGAGGGGCAGAAACGAAGGCTTCTGTTTGTCGACTATCAGATCGATGATCCCTACAACACCTACGGCTATCGGGGTCTTCCGCCAGGGCCTATCACGAATCCTTCGCGTAGCTCACTGGAGGCCGTAGTCAATGCTGAAAACCATGACTTCCTCTATTTCGTGGCTACCGGCGATGGTGATCACATCTTTAGCAGAACCTTCCAGGAGCATACTCGAGCAGCCAATCGGTATCGGGCCCTGATGCAAGAACGCCGACTCGAGCAGAGCCGGCGTTCCAGTGGTGCTGACCAGTAGTGAAGTGATATCGCCGCTACTTACAGACGTGCGGTGAACCCGATCATGAACCGGTTCCGAACGACATCTTCCTCCACGACCGGTGCATCTTCGAATGCATAGGGCACGAACATATCGTTGAACTGCTGGCGCGACCAGCCGAAGTCAACCGTGAACTGGTCGTTGATTCGATATCCCAGACCTGCCGATATCTGCGTGCGTGAGCGATCCGTGCGCTCATTGACGAGCTCCAGGTCTTCTTTTCTGGGATCCGGATGGAAGGCGAAG
>CBFGXY010000404.1:0-1636 GCA_965652945.1 uncultured bacterium | reverse complement strand
GAAAGACCTTAAAAACCTCTTGTGCAGTCGTACCGACGACCAGTCCTGCCTGGCTCTTGTACGCGCTGTCCATCTCATTCACTACGGTTGCGACGTGTTTATACACCGGCTCGCCGCCAGAAATGAGGTGTTGAAAGTCCTGACTGCCCGGGTTCGACGTATGCGCGATAACGAATGTCGCCCGGTCTTCCATCTGCAGAAAGGGTTCGATACTGTCTCGACCCATGTACGGAGACACGGTCGTGGCGTCGGCACCCAACTGCTCGAAGATCGCTTTAGCATACATCCGAGCCGTGTTGCCGATATCTCCCCGTTTGGCGTCCGCAATGATGATGCCTCGGCCGCTAATCTCTTTCACGAGTCGCTCGAGGAGAGCCACACCTTCGCTTCCCATCGCCTCGAAAAAGGCGAAGTTGATTTTATAGGCGCAGGCGTAGGGCTCGGTAGCCCTTGCTATATCTATACAAAAATGGAATACGGCATCTACAAGACCATGCGCCTCGACGAGATGCCGGGGGATCAACTGGGGATCGGGATCCAGACCGACGCAAAGTAGCGAGTCTCGTGATGTCTGGGTATGTCTTAACCGTGAGAGAAACGTTTTCTGATGCATAGCCTCGATAGAGAAAAGGACCTCGAAGATAATGAGCGTGCGGGGGTAATTGCATAGGAACTGTACCCCTATAAAGCTGGTAACTCAGGCGCGGAAGCGCTTTCCGAGCCGTAATAAAATTGCCATTGTCTTCCGTCGATCAGGGCGGGTAAATATTGAGGTACCGAATGTCAAAAACCACGCTGTCGGATATAAAGAACGTCTCCACGGCCGATCGAAAGATGATCCAGGATGTTGAAACCATGATGGGTCCCGAGCCTTCAGAGATGGGATTCGTCAAGAACCTTTTCTGGGGTCGCTTTCGGTCCGATCTGGTGCTGCCGTATCCGGAAGAGTCGCTCGAGGAGCGGGAGAAGTGTGACGCCTTACTGGCGAAACTGGAGGACTATCTCGAGAATGAGCATCCCAGCGTTCTGATCGATCAGGAGGAATACATTCCGGAATGGGTGATCGACCGGCTCTTCGAGATCGGGGTGCTGGGTATGACGGTGCCGGAGGAATACGGAGGATTGGGACTGGGGGTTACCAGTTATGATCGCGTTCTGGAAATGATCGGAAGGTACTGCGGATCGACGTCGGTCGTGGTCTCGGCCCATCAATCGATTGGATGCAAGGCGATCATGCTCTTCGGGAGTGAAGAGCAGAAGCAGGAGTATCTGCCGAAAGTCGCGCGCGAATATCTGGCGGCGTTTTGTCTATCCGAACCCAACGTCGGATCGGATGCGGCGGGCCAGGAAACCACGTGTGAACTGACAGAGGATGGTGAATATTATATCCTCAACGGCGAGAAAAAGTGGTCCACTTCCGGTGCGATGGCAGGGCTCTTCACTGTGATGGCGTCGCAAAAAGTCAAGGATCCTTCTACGGGTAAAGTGAAAGAGGGGATTACTGCCCTTATCTGCACTCCCGACATGGAAGGCATCGAGATCATCGAAAAGAACCGCAGCAAAACGGGAATTCGTGGCACATGGCAGGCTCGGATTCGATTTACGAATGTTCGCGTGCCGCGCAAGAATCTCCTCA
>CBFGXY010000403.1:0-1647 GCA_965652945.1 uncultured bacterium | reverse complement strand
TAGATCGGATGAGAAAATCCAACGGCCAGTTCAAGAATGCCGTTGGAGACCGCCGTTTCAAGGCCGGCCTCGCGAGCGCGCTCAGCGAGCACCTTACCTACAGCGGTGCCCTGGTCGATCCGTGATCCTGATTGCAGGTCACTCTCAGCCGTACTCGCTGCTGCAAGTGTATGCCCGGCTACATCGTCGATCAGCTGGGCGTAAATATGCTTGTTCGAGCGGTACACGCAGAGTCGGGGACGAGCTGCGGTGCCCGAAACCTTGGACCGGATTCCCCGACGAATGCGAAGACGTCGATCTCGTTTCTGATTCTTAGCCATTACTTTTTCCTTCTACCGAAAGATTCCGACCCTTCGGCGCATTCAAAATGACTGTGGATTAACGCGCGGCCGTTTTACCAGCTTTGCGACGAACGTACTCGTCGATATAACGAATACCTTTACCCTTGTAGGGCTCTGGCGGACGCAGCGCGCGGATCTTCGCCGCCACTTGTCCTACCATCTGCTTATCGGTGCCTTCAACCACCACCGTCGGGTTCTTACCACGGCTCGTCTCGGCCGTAATAGTAATTCCTTCCGGAGGCAGGAAGTAGATCGGATGAGAAAATCCAACGGCCAGTTCAAGAATGCCGTTGGAGACCGCCGCGCGAAATCCGACGCCGATCACTTCCAGTTCCTTTTTGTATCCCTCTGTTACCCCCACCACCATGTTGTTGATGAGGGAGCGGTAAAGTCCGTGCACCGAACGATGACGTTTCTGCTCGGTAGGCCGAGTGACGACCAGAGTGCCGTCGTTGACTTCAATCGAGAGATCCGGATCGATCTGTGTCGACAGCTCCCCTTTGGGACCTTTCACGGTCACGACGTTATCATCAGAAACGTTGACCGTAACGGTGTCGGCGAGTTCGATCGGCAGCTTGCCTATACGTGACATGTTCTTACGAGGCTATGAGTCTGAGTATCGAGTTGAGTCTCCGCATCAATAGACGTATGCGAGAACCTCACCGCCGATGTTGACGCGCCGGGCCTCCTTGTCGGTCATAACGCCGCGAGAGGTCGACACGATGGCAACGCCAAGGCCGTTCTTGACCCGGGGAAGGTCGTCCGCGCCGACGTACTTGCGCAGACCCGGCTTGGACACACGCTCGAGCATGCGGATGACGGGCTGGCCTTCCTGATCATACTTGAGATAAAGTCGAAGCAGGCCCTGCTTTCCATCGTCGATGTTCAGGTAATTTCGAACATAGCCCTTCTCAAGCAGAATCTGCGTAATCGCCCGTTTCAGTTTCGAGGCAGGGATATCGACATGACGATGGCGTGCCTGCTGTGCATTTCGCACGCGTGTCAGATAATCCGCTACCGGGTCGGTGATACCACTCATTCGTTCCTGTGATTTCAGCCAGTTCGTCGTCGCCGATTATCCGGCGCAAAAAGACGCTTGACTAAGTTCAGAATATTATGCCGCTACGGGCAATTGTAATTTACCAGCTTGCCTTGCGCACACCCGGGATCTTGCCCGAGAGCGCCATATCGCGAAAAACGATACGCGAGACGCCGAAGTCGCGCATGAACCCGCGCGAACGGCCTGTGAGCGGGCACCGATTGTTGAGGCGGACAGGACTCGCATTTCGCGGAATCCGCTGCAGTG
>CBFGXY010000402.1:0-1672 GCA_965652945.1 uncultured bacterium | reverse complement strand
TCTGCGGTAATTGCCTCTCCGGATCACGCGTCATGATTTCAAGGTGCTCAGGCGCGAGTTCGTTGACGCACGCTAATGCCTGCGACATCGATTCGCAGACTATCGCAGCACCGAAATCACGAAGGGACCGCATTATGACGTCTCGCCGTGGAAGGAGTGTCAACAATCGACTTACCTCCTTCTGAACCATCTCGGCCACTGCTTCGCTGTCCGTGATAAGGACGGCGGAGGCGCGAGCATCATGTTCAGCCTGGGATAACAGGTCTGCGGCGATGAAAGTGGGATTTGCCGAGTCATCGGCCACGACTACGATCTCGCTGGGACCTGCGATAGAGTCGATATCAACTTCACCAAAGACGTGCTTTTTTGCCGCGGCTACATAGGCGTTCCCAGGACCCACGATCTTGTCTACCCGAGGAATTTCCTCCGTGCCGTATGCAAGTGCTGCCACGGCCTGGGCACCTCCCAATGCATATACTTCCGATAGACCCAAAAGTCGCGCGGTGGCGAGAATTGCGGCTGCCGGTCGGCCATCGTGTCCGGGTGGTGATACCAGAGCGATTCTCTCAACCCCGGCGACGAGGGCCGGAATCGCACACATCAATACGCTCGAGGGATAGGCCGCTGTCCCACCGGGCACGTAAATCCCCACTGAGTCGAGTGGAAGGACCCGCTGACCCAGCTTGACTCCATCCCCTTCTTGTACCGACCAGGATTCCGCGATCTGATGTTCGTGGAAACGTCGGATATTGGCGGCGGCGCGATCGATCACGCCTTTCAGTTCAGCGTCGAGCGACTCCAGAGCGAGGTCCAGTTCCGACACGTCGATGCGCATTGGATCGGGACGAACCTTGTCGAATTGCTCTGTGAAATCGAGAACGGCGCGATGTCCCTCTTGTTGAACCTCGCGGATGATCTCTGCGACCGCACGGTCGATCTCGGAATCAAATGCGGCTCGGCGCCCAAATATGTTTGACAACAGCGCCGAGCGTTCGGCATACGGTACGATTTGCAGCATACGTCGTCAGTCTATGGAAGACCGAGAGGATAGCAACTGCGAACCGTTGGTGTCACGACGTACACGAATGCAACCGTTATTTCACGCCGACTACAGATTCGGTATTGCTGATGCCGGAGGATCGTCGATGCCTTTCGACGAGATTCAAACCACTGCCACAGAAAGCGTTACGGCTCTTCTTCGACGGATTCGTCGACGCCCGTCAGTTCCGGGAGATCCTCGAAGTCATACCCCGGCAACTGCTCTTCTTTGATATGATTGATAACCTCGTGCAACGCGTTGACGAACTTGCCAAAATCTTCTTTATAGAGGAAGAGCTTATGCTTTTCGTACCGTCCCTCGTCGATGCGCTTGCTTTCGGTTATGGTCAGGAAAAAATCCTCCCCCGACCGCGTGGTCTTCACATCGAAAAAATACGTCCGTTTACCCGCCGGCACACGTCTCGAGTAGACTTCATCCCGATAGCGGCCTGGCCGTTTCTGCACATCATCACTTCCGTATCCGCCCGAGTCAAATCGGTTGTGGCCTCGAAGGTCGTTACTCATCGTTTCCTCTCGGTTGCATCCTGGTCGCAAAATGTCATCGGCACCTGCCTTCGGGGCGGCGGTCACGAAAACCGACATTGGGAAGGCATTGTAATATCGATGTAATATC
>CBFGXY010000401.1:0-1803 GCA_965652945.1 uncultured bacterium | reverse complement strand
TCGCGCCAGTACTCACTGGGTCTGAGCCCGGCCTCAATCCGGAACACGATGAGTGATCTGGAGGAGTACGGGTATCTCGATCATCCCTACACTTCGGCCGGCCGCATTCCGACCGAGCGCGGGTATCGTGCATTTGTCGATCAGTTGATGGATACGCCCGAGCTGTCGCCGGTCGAGAAGCGGATGTTGAGATTCGAGCTGGAGCAACTGATGGGCGATCCTGACGGATTGCTGCGGGAGAGCTCCCGCCTCCTGAGTCGGCTGTCGAATCTACTGGGTGTCGTACTGAGTCCTCGACTTTCCGACGGCGTGCTCGAACGCCTGGAGCTGGTCGTCCTGTCCTCCTCCCGGGTGATGTTCGTACTAAGCGTTCGCGGCAGCTTGGTGAAGACGATCATTCTCGAATTCGATACGGAGCTCGATCGCGCAGACGTCGACCGAGTCGTGTCGATTCTGAACGAGCGCCTTGCGGGCTTGACGCTGGAGGAGATCCGCCTCACCTATGCAAGCCGGGTGAAGGATCTGACGGATGACAAGAGCGGAATCGTCAAGCTTATCCTGCGGGAGGCACCCGTCCTGTTTTCGGACGATCTCGAGGCACGTCGCCTGCAGGTAGCCGGCACGCCGAACATGCTCAAGCATCCTGAATTCCAGGAGCCGACCGAACTGCAGAGGATGGTCGATATGCTCGAGGACAACGACTTCGTCGTGCACCTGCTGGAAGACAATGATTCCGCCGGCAAGCCCGAACCCGGACATGTCCGCGTGGCCATTGGTAAGGAGAATGCGGATGAGAAAGCGGGCAACTTTTCCATCGTTACCGCGCGCTATCGCATGGGCGACACCATCGGCACGATCGGTGTGATCGGCCCGATGCGGATGGACTATCAGCGCGTGGTCGCGATTGTACAGAACATGGCTGACTTGTTGTCGGAGTAACGAATCGAATGACTTTTACACGTATGAACGATACGAAGGATTTCAACCCGGAGGTGACCTCTCACAATGAGGACGGTCAGGAGGCAGTCGATGGAACGGAAAGCGTAGACCTCGCAAATGAAGTCGAGCGCTTGAGGCAGGAACTGGCACGGGCGGAAGATCAGCTTCTACGCAAGGCTGCCGAGTTCCAGAATTACCGGCGACGCACGGAAGAAGAAAAACTGCAGTTGGTGCAGATAGGCAAAAGTTCAGTCGTCGAACAGTTGCTTGACGTCGTGGACGATTTTGCGCGCTCGGTGGAGGCTTCCCGTTCGGAGGGAGCCACGGTCGAGTCGATCGCTCAGGGTATCGAGATGGTATATGAGAAGTTGATGGGCGAACTAAAACGAATAGGTGTTACGCCTATCGAAGCGGTTGGCCGGCCCTTCGATGAGAATGAACATGATGCTCTGATGCGTCAGCCCGCACCCGAGGGCGTCGAACCGGGAACGGTTCTCGAAGAGATTCAGCGGGGATATCGGATAGACGACCGTGTGCTGCGTCATTCGCGCGTGGTAGTGGCATCCGAACAAGAATGATTAAGAATGTGACGGAGCACGCCTCCAAACGATCTATTTATGCGCGACTATTATGAAGTTCTCGGCGTTGACCGAAACGTCTCCGAGGCCGAGCTCAAGAAAGCATATCGCAAACTGGCGATGAAGTATCATCCGGATCGCAACCCGGATGACGCCGAGGCCGAAGCGAAGTTTAAGGAAGCGGCTGAGGCGTACGAAGTGCTCTCCAATCCAGACAAACGCCAGCGTTACGAACGGTTCGGCCACGCCGGCGTTCGTGGTAACGGCGCGGGGCCGGGTGGAGGGG
>CBFGXY010000400.1:0-1804 GCA_965652945.1 uncultured bacterium | reverse complement strand
ATCGCGGTCAGATATCTCTATGTTGATCGCTGGGTCAGCTGTTGGAAGACGTTGTGAGAGAGACAGGGATCAGACAATACTGCTGCACCGACTCAGGAGATCACCTACAGATTTCGTCTCCTGAACCTGTAGCACCGGCGAAGCGAAGGGGGTATTATGGAACCCGCACCTTCCATACATCCATCCCGATCGAAACAATGAGACTTCCCTCAGCCTGTGTACCTCTCGCTGTAAGCGCTTTTTTGTTGTTGGGCGCGTGCACGGATGATACATCGATGCCGCAGCCCAGTGACGTGCCGGAAGCTGCAACGAATGACATCGTTGCCATACACGATTCCGGCCATCGCCTATACCTTGACTTCTGTGCCAGCTGTCATGGTGCAGACGGAGCCGGTGGCGGACCGGTAGCGGAGTTTCTGAATGTGCCGCTGCCAGATCTTCGATTGCTGCAACAGGATAATCAAGGTACATATCCAGTTCAGCGTGTCTACGAATCAATCGAAGGTGCGTCTGGGGTCGGAGCGCATGGAAGCCGCGATATGCCGGTCTGGGGGAACGTCTGGTCGGAGGAAGATGGCACGCCGGTACCACTGGAGGTCGTTCAGCGCCGCATCAACGAAATCGTCGAGTACATTCGCACGTTCCAGATCGAAGGCGACGAGTAGCAGACTTTAACAGGAAAACCTCGACTACGGGGCCCCGCGAGCACCGCAGTCGATCAGACGGCTGGTTATTTGATCACGACGACCGACTGCTGGTCGACGTTCATACCGTCCGTGACGTGCACGAAATAGATCCCGCTGGGTACGTCGCGACCGTCGAATGAAATTGAATGGACGACGCCCGGCGCAATCGGCGCATCATGGAGCACCGCGACGCGTCGCCCCAGCGCGTCATAAAGCTCGGCGCGGACATTGTCGGTTGTCTCGGAGACGATGTCGACACGAGCCGTGGTGGTCACCGGGTTTGGATATGCAGGTGAGACGCGGAACGAGAGTTCATGCATCGTCGGTGCGTCCGATCCGACGTACGGCTGGAAGTCGGTGCGGTTGATGCCCTCGATCTGGAAGCCGTCGAAAAACTTCGCCAGGATTCCCGTGAAGGTCAGCGTTCCCTCCGGAATCGGTTCGCCCACAAGGTCGGAATCGGTCGAGCGTTGCACTCGCAGATTCAGGTCCCGCTGTTCGCCTTCCCGATCTTTCAACTGGTATGTCGTGCTCTCGGAGAAGGTGGCATTACCATCGGTGACGATCTGCAGACCATCGATTCGAACGAGCATACTCGCGTACGATTCGCCGTCTTCATCGATTTGCTCGAACGTGAGCACGACCGGCTCGGGCAGGACATTCTCGCGCGAGAGCACCTCGAACTCGGCCACGCTTCCGATCTGTCGAGCCTCGCTGAACGTGTCCATCGTTCCTCGCATACGTATATGGTCGCCCTCGGCCACATCTCCGCGTTCGATGGCCGAGTACAACGATCCTTGAGACTGAAAGACCGTCATTGCGCCGGACGTATCCTGAAATCGCAGATATCGTCCGCGTGCGCGTGTTACGATCCCCTCCGTCACGACCACCGTGCCGTCGGGAAGCTGGAGCGCATCACCTATCGGCATCAGTTCGGGTTCTTCAAGGTCGACTTTCACACGAGCCGAGAGCGTCGGGTCGAACACAAACGGGTTGTCATTCCCCTGCCACTGCGAAATCAGATACGAGCGGCGTACCTCCGCGGGTGTTGGAGCGAATGTCTCGTTCCAATCATCAAACACATTCATCTGCTCGACAAAGAACGCATCGTCCGCGAC
>CBFGXY010000399.1:0-1817 GCA_965652945.1 uncultured bacterium | reverse complement strand
TGAAAGTCGAGGCGCGAGATCACACTGGGCGCGTTACGCTCACGGTTTCGCTCGAGCCATGTCCGTACGGCCGCGAGATCGCCATCTGGATTGCCTTCTCCTTCGAGTTGTTCTGCCGGAGCAGGTCGTGGCCGCTCATCTGACCAGGGCTGTGCGCCATAGAGCGAACGCATGGTCTGCTCCGGAAGGGTCGAAGCGAAGAGCAGTCTCGTCCCATCCGGCGACCACTGGGGCTCGGAGGCTCCATACTCGGACCGCGTGATTTGATACGGCTCTCCTCCATACATCGACATCACAAAAACCTGCGCGATGCCGTCAATTGCGCGCGAGAATGCAATACGGTCGCCATCGGGGTGCCAGGCCGGCTCGGCAGCACCCAGCGGCGACGACGTCAGCGGACGCGGGGTGTCGCGCGCATCTGCAATCCATAATTGCGTTCGATATTCGTACTCGCCTTCTTCATCTTCCTTTTCTATGATAGAGCGCACGGAGTAGACCACGTGCCGGCCGTCAGGTGACACTGTGACCTCGCCGAGTTGCCGAACCTTCAGCAGGTCGGTGGCCACGATGGGTTCCAACGAATCCTGCGCGTAGATTTCCCCGGTGTACGATGCAAGAAGGACAAGCAGGAAAATGCAAGACAGTCTTTTCATAGGAGCGCGCAAGAGCATTGAGAATGGTGACTGAACTTACGTTCGAACCGGAGTGGTCGCAATGCACGTTCGGCAACCAGGTGCAAATGTGCGGTCTTCTTTGGCCACAAATCTGAAACGTAGACTGACTATGAACCTGTTCTTTCGGGAGTACGGAAATGGAACACCCGTGTTGATCTTTCACGGACTACTTGGATCCTCGGGCAACTGGCACACCTTGAGCAGGGGGGTGTTGTCGGAAAGATATCACGTCTATGCGGTCGATCTGCGCAATCATGGTCGCTCTCCCCACAGCGATCAGTTCAACTATAGCGTCATGGTTCGAGATGTGCTCCGGTTGATGGACGAAGAGGGCATCCGATCCGCACACATCATCGGCCATTCGATGGGGGCGAAGGTGGCGATGCACTTTGCGGCGAAGCATCCCGATCGGGTTCGTAAACTGATTCTGGTCGACCTCGGCCCGGGAGAGTATGGAGACCGTCATTCCCACATACTAAATGCGCTGAGTGCACTGGATCCGAGTGAATATGCAGACAGGGACGAGATCGATGCCGTGCTCGCAGAGTCGATTCCCAATAAAGGTGAGCGGGCGTTCCTGATGAAGAACCTGACGCGAGACGGAAGGACGAAAAAGCTAAAGTGGCAGATGAACCTTCCGGTGATCAAAGCAAACTACCCTGCACTCAACGAGGCTCTACCCGAATCCGCCGTATTCGATGGACGCACGCTCATTATTCGAGGCGACAAGTCGGACTATATCACCGATGATCAGCGGCCACTGATCAAGCACCATTTTCCGAAATCGAACATCGTGACCTTGAAGAATGCCGGTCACTGGGTTCATGCGGATCAGCCGCACGCCTTTGGAAAAACCGTCAAGTCGTTCCTCGATGCCAGATAATCGAAAACTCGGTGCGCGACGGGCACCGCTAATTCGCGGTTCAACGCTGATCGCGCTCGGAACCGTTTCTTGCAGGCTCTGTTGAGACATTTTCAAAAAACGATGAAGCCATGGCGACGCCCTACCGAGACCTATTGAATCCCGGCACAACGTGGGGACCTCACACGGACACCGGACTGCTCATCTTACGCCTGGGCGCGGGGCTCATGCTGGCCCTTCTTCATGGATGGGGCAAATTTCCCCCATCGGAAGGTTTTGTC
>CBFGXY010000398.1:0-1835 GCA_965652945.1 uncultured bacterium | reverse complement strand
GGTTGAAAGTCGCAGGCCATTAACTGACCGCTTCGCCCCGTTCGTATCGGGATGTACAATCTCGGTCGAGATGTACTTCGAGTGCATCAGCCTCGCCACCGCCATGTAATTCGGCTTGAATCTCAGTTCGTTGCCCACTCGGTACCTCTTCTCGCTGCGAGTAATGTCGTAGACCGTCATGTCGGAGGTCGTTCCAGCGAATGCCACATCGCTGTCGACCGGCTGAATGTTCTCGACCTCGACATCCATCAATCCAAAGTCTACGATGCAGCGCTCTGCCTGGCCGGATTCGTCTTCCGGCTCGGCCACGAGCCCGATGGCGGCGTCGTTAATCACCCCGTCCGGCAGCGTATCCTTCGTTGCGGTCTCAATGATGTTTGCCGAGAACTCGAATGCGTCCGTTGAGAGATCACGAAAGGGCTCGTTATAGAGCGGCGAGGTTCCAAAAAAATGCCCCTTCTCCGATCCTGAGATGATTGACTCCTTGCGGGAGGCGCCCATCTTCGATCAGCGGTAGCGAAATCGAGCTTGATCCCGACACGAGTGGCAACGGATGATCGAACCGCGCCTCGATAAGTTGTTTGTAGAGGCTCAGCTGTATGAGCTTGTCATAGTTCGGCTCGACGCCATACATGCACCCGAGGTTCGTGCCGATTCCGATCACCTCGATGTTGGGCAGCTCGAATATCTCGGAATAGAAGTCCAGCACCTCGTCCCGGATAACGCCTTCACGCAATTCACCCATCTCGATCATTACGATCACCTTATGGATGGTTCCGCGCCGTGCTGCGGCACGGTCGAGCGCATGGATCGTGGTACGACTCGTATTGACAGAGACGTCGGCGTACCTGACGACATGATCTGCCAGATTCACCGCCGGGGGCTTCAGATACATGGTGCGAATCTCGGGTCGGATCTCTTTGATCGCCTTCAGTCCCGAAATCCGCGCATCGGCCACGGAGTGGACATTGTCGAAAGCCTCATCGAAGAGCAAGCTCTCAAGGACGGTACGATCGCCGCCCAGAAGCTTTGCAACCAGGGTCCACTGGATATTATGCCGACCCAGGAAGTCGTTCAGCTTCCGAATATTTCCCAGGATCTGTGAGGGTTTGACGCGTAGTTCAGCCATGATTCAGGCTATATAAAATAAAATGAAGTCTGCTCAATTGTGGGATGCATTGTCGCATCATCCGGACCGGTGCAGGCGCATCTCGACGTATTTCGTCGTGAAGCCGAGACGCTCGTAAAGTGCACGCGCAGGATTGTCAGGCTCAACGTGCAAGGCTATGCTGCCGGGACACACTTCTGCCATTACATTGATCATCTTCGTCCCAAGCCCTCGCCCCCTTAGAGACGAGTCGACAGCAAAATAGACGAGGTGATGCTCGGGGATAAAACCCGACATTCCGGTATCGGTGACCACCATAGCGCCGGCAAGCGCATCGTCGACTACTGTAGCGATTAAGACGCCTCCGCGTCCATCGGAATCAGAAAAGACGTAGTCGAGGGCGGAATTTATATCTTCGGGCGGGTCACCGTAATCGCCGAGATGCTCAACCAGAAACGCGACGAATGTTTCGCGTGACAGTCCGTCAGGAAATCCTGACGATGATCGAATAATATGGGTGTTATCAGAATTCGTGGTGGTTCGTGATCGCGCGTGTGTAGGTTCGCTCACGATGTGATACTTCGTTGTTATAGCAAATTCAATGCAGAACGTGTGTATGCACTGCCTCCCGCAAGTGTTGCGTTAAACCTGCGTGAGGCTCTTGACACCTGCAACAACCGTGCGAGCAAGATGGGATCCGCCGGACTTGATCCAGTATTCACGGCGG
>CBFGXY010000397.1:0-1845 GCA_965652945.1 uncultured bacterium | reverse complement strand
TTGACGCTCGCCGTGCAGGCAGGCGAATTCGTCGCCGTCGTGGGTGCTTCGGGATCCGGCAAAACCACGATGCTGAAGACGATCAATCGTCTGATCGAAGCCGACGCCGGCACCGTGGCCGTAGACGGCGATCCGGTCGGTGCGCTTCAGCCGCACGTCCTGCGGCGCCGGATCGGCTACGTCTTTCAGGGCATCGGCCTGTTTCCTCATCTCAGCGTAGCTGAAAACATCGGCGTGACGCCGCGCCTGCTCGGCTGGCCGCGCGGCGAGATCGTAGCGCGCGTGCGCGAGCTGATGCGCGATCTCTCGTTCCCGGGAATGGCTGTCCTGCAGTTCGGTTTCGATTCGGGGGCAGACTCGACATTCCTTCCCCACAACTTCCTGCACAACCAGGTGGTCTACACAGGCACGCACGACAACGATACGATCGTGGGCTGGTGGACGGAGAATCGCAGCACGATTTCCTCCGATGAGGCGCACGCCTCTCGCCGTTTTGCAAGGCGCTATCTGAATCTCCGAGAAGGCGACACGATCCACTGGGCGTGCATTCGGGCGCTGCTTCTGTCTGTCTCGAGAATGGCTGTCGTTACCGTGCAGGACGTGCTGGGTCTCGGAAGTGAGGCCCGGATGAACATGCCGGGCGTCGGCGACGGCAACTGGACCTGGCGCCTGGCCCCGGGGCCACTCCCCTCTGCGCATGCTGAACGTCTGCCCGACCTGGTAGATATCTCAGGGCGTGACCTGTAGTATTCTCGTAGAGATGACCAGACATGCAGGCCCTCAATCGCCCTTAGCTTCCCATGCCCCTATCACGTTTCGAAGGTATCGGCGCCCTGCCGGATAGTTCAGGTGCCACGTTCACGGTCTGGGCTCCCGAGAAGCATTCGGTCGACGTCGTATTCGAGGATGGGCGACGCGAATCCCTCCAGATAGACGATGGGGGCATTTTCCATGCACATGTCGATGGCATATCCTGCGGAGATCGGTACAGATTTTCGGTGGATGGGAGCGAGCCTATCCCGGACCCCGCTTCAAGATTTCAGCCCGATGGAGTTCACGGTGCATCGGAAGTAATCGATCTTGAGTCGTTTGTGTGGACGGATCAGGAGTGGAGAGGAAAGGCTCTGGACGAGATGGTGATCTATGAGATTCACGTCGGTACGTTCACGCCTGAAGGCACGTACGACGCTCTTCGAAGTCGCCTCCCCTACCTCCGAAAGTTAGGGATCAACGCTATCGAACTGATGCCGGTGGCGGACTTTCCCGGCCGGTGGAACTGGGGGTACGATCATGCCGCACTGTACGCGCCGTCGCGCGCTTACGGGCGTCCCGACGATCTTAAACAGTTGGTAGACGAGGCGCATCGTCTTGGCATTGCGGTGCTGCTCGATGTGATTTATAACCATTTCGGACCCGACGGTAGCTATGCTCCGGCATATGCACCGTTCTTTTCTCGCAAACATCGCACGCCCTGGGGACCTGCGATCAACCTCGACGGCAAACACAGCGAGGGCGTACGTTCCTTCCTGATCAGAAATGCCGTGTACTGGCTCGAGGAGTTTCACTTCGACGGGCTTCGGCTCGATGCCACGCAAACGTTGATCGACGAAAGTGATCCGCATTTTCTGAAGGATCTTGTCGATGCCGTTTCGAGGATACCGACCGGCCCTGAGCGTCTGCTGATAGCAGAAGACTCTCGAAATTTGAATGACCTTCTGCGCACCCGAGAATCGGGAGGCTACGGGATCGATGCCGTCTGGACGGATGATTTCCATCACCTCATCCGAAATCGCACAGCGGGTGACAGAGATGGCTACTTCGCCGACTTCTCGGATGCGCGAATCG
>CBFGXY010000396.1:0-1845 GCA_965652945.1 uncultured bacterium | reverse complement strand
AGCATGCCGCTCAACTGAGCATCATCCGAACGGGAACGATGCTGCAGGATGCGTTCGAGCGTGCACTCAAGCCGCACGACATTACCGCCACGCAGTTCAACGTTCTTCGGATACTTCGGGGCGCGGGTTCAGATGGACTGTGCCGTAATGAAATAGGAGAGCGGATGATCAGCCGTATGCCGGACATGACTCGGCTTCTCGACAGGCTGGAAGACGCGGGGTACATCAAGCGCGAGCGGTCCGATGAGGACCGGCGCCAGGTACGTACCCGGCTCACGGAGGAGGGGCATCGGCTGCTCGAACGGACTGACGCGGATGTTGAATCCGAGCAGAAACGGCCTTTCGCGGGGATGGATGAAACTGAGTTGGGAACCTTGATCGAGCTACTGGCGAAGGTCAGGCGAAATGTGTAGACACCCGATCCATCATCGAGGCAAACCAATCACTCAATACACGACAACGACATGGCACAAGTAGCAGAAAAGAACACCTACGTAATCGACCCTTCGCACTCGCGACTCGGGTTTACCGTACGCCACCTTGGATTTAGCAAAGTGCGTGGCGCATTCGAGCAGTTCGAAGGAGAAGTCAAGCTCAACCCCGAGGATCTGTCGACGCTGGAGGCAACGGGCGTTGCGCAGAGCTCGTCCATCACCACCAACGACGCCAAGCGCGATGAGCATCTTCGATCCGCCGACTTCTTTGAGGTGGAAGCCCATCCGACGCTCACATTCAAGTCGACGGGCGTCAAGAACGTGTCGGGCAACGAGTTTACACTGGTCGGTGACCTGACGCTGCGCGGCGTGACCCGGTCGGTCGAGTTCGACGGCGAATATCTGGGTGCAGGGCGCGACCCCTTCGGAAATGACAAAGTGGCGCTCGAAGCCCGAACCACCATTAACCGTAAGGACTACGGTCTCAACTGGAACGCAGCCCTCGAGACGGGCGGTGTTCTTGTAAGCGAAAAAGTAGACATCGAGCTCGAAATCCAGGCAAATCTCCAGAAAGACGACGCCTGACCCGAGCAACTTCACCTTTCACTCGAAAACCACTTATCCAGAAAAACATGAAACAACTCTTTTCGGCCCTTTTCCTCTCGCTGATGCTGGTCGCAGCGCCCGCCTATGCAGACAGCCCGGTCATAATCGATACGGAGCAGACGGTTGAGACGGCCACGTACGAGATCGACCCGGTTCACTCAGAGCTCACCTTCCGCATCCGTCACCTGATGGGCCGCGTCTTCGGGACGTTCAACGAGTGGGGCGGAACCGTCACGACGAATCCTGCCGACCTGTCACAGACGCATGTAAATGTCACGGTGCAGACGGCCAGCATCAATACGCTCAACGAGCAGCGAGACGCCCACCTTCGCACCGATGATTTTTTCGATGTGGAGAATCATCCGACCATGACGTTCACGAGCAATCGTGTGGTGGTAAACGGCAACTCGATTGCCCTTGAAGGGGATCTGACGATCCGCGGCACGACCAAGCCGGTCGTACTGATGGGCGAGTACCTCGGACAGGGCCCGGATCCGTGGGGTGGAGAGAGGATTGCGTTCGTCGCCTCGACGAAGATCGACCGCCAGGACTTCGGGGTCCATTTCAATCAGATGGTTGAAGGCGTCGGAATGATCGGGGATGAGGTCGAGATCTCAATCGCCATAGAGGCCGTGAAGCAGTAAGGTTTTTGCAGGGTTGTACCGGATGCGGGCATGTGGTTCGCCATGTGCCCGCGCCGGATCTCGTTTTTAAAGGTAAAATTTACATATAGATAATAGCATGATTGCAGTCACAGGAGCCACGGGACAGCTGGGGAGAATCGTTGTAGAGAAGCTCAAGGATC
>CBFGXY010000395.1:0-1870 GCA_965652945.1 uncultured bacterium | reverse complement strand
GCTCGGTGATCGGGCCTCTGCGTGCCAGTCCCGCGTTATTTACCAGAACATCTATTCTTCCCGATTCCTCCACGACACGTCCGAATGCGTTGTCGACATCCTCTTCCTTCATGACGTCGCAGGCAATCGGATAGAACCGGTCTCCGAGTTCTGACTTGAGTTCCTGTAGCTTTTCGGTATTTCTCGCCAGCCCATACACGACGGCTCCCTTTCGAACGAGAGCCTGTGAGAAGCTCCACCCCAGGCCACTACTGGCTCCGGTCACGACGGCTACTTTATCTTTCAGATCCATGATGTTATATGTTTTGATTGGTCCGTACGAAAGTCGGGATGACTGACTCAGTCTCGGAAGCGTAACCGTACGTTACGTGAGACGGGCCGCCCTTTAATGTTAACAGAAAGCTGTGAGAGTTTTTTCGGGATACGCCGACGTAATGAGTGCCCTGGCCCAGTTGAAGGGGATCGATGCGGGACTCGTCCGCGCCGAAGTTCAAGGTCGGCCACTCGATCCGGCATTTGTGATTCGCACGCTTTCGGAGTTTGTGACCGAGGAACGTCGCCAGAGAATCGACGCCGTGCTTGCTGCTCGTACGCGTACCGTGGTGCCCGTTGTGGAAGGCATCGTAAATATGGGAAACGTCAGCGCTGTAATGCGGACGGCTGAGGCACTGGGATATCAGGATCTGCACGTGATAACCGGAACGACGCAATTCAAGGATTCGCGGCGGACGAGCATCGGCGCGGAGAAATGGCTGGATGTGTATCACTGGGAGAACTCTGCGGCATGTGCCGAGCGGCTGCGTGAGGCCGGACATCGAATCATTGCCACCCACGTCGATGCCTCAGCACGAGCGATAGAGGAATTTGATTTTACTGAGCCGACCGCCATTGTCCTGGGCAATGAACTGGAAGGTGTGTCCCCCGAAATGCTCGAAGCCGCGGACTACCGATGTTTTTTGCCGATGACAGGTTTTGTCGAGAGCTATAACATATCGGTTGCAGCCGCGATCGCACTCTACCACGCGTACCGAGACCGATTGCACAGGCTCGGCCGCCACGGCGACCTCAGTGAAGAAGAACAAAGTGAACTGCGAGCGGCGTTCTATCTCCGAAGTGTACGCGGAGGGGAGGCCATATTGCGTCGTGCGCTCCGTGACCGAGCGGTATGATACGGGGCGATGACCCGATCAGCGCTCGAGTATCAGATCCGCAGCACGTCGGACCAGACCGGCGAGCGATTCCGACCTGACGGTCGAATCGGGGTCGTTCCATGTTGCAACCACGGTGAACCACTCACCGGATGCTGCTTGCAACAGATAAGAGAGATGCAACACCCCCGGCTCTGATCCGCCTTTGAACCCTATATATGGCCAGGCGGCGGGGTTCAGATCGATTCCGGGATTGATTGACAGGATCGACTTCAATTCCTCTCCACCCTCTTCCTCAAATCGCGACCTCAAGTCATCGAGAAGCATAGACATTTCATCTGCAGAGGCAAACCACTCGATCTCCGAAATTAGCGTCGGACTCTGAAACGGCCGAAGTGAATGGGCCGGCGGTGCGGATCCGCCCTCCAGAATCGCACGTCTTTCAGATTTGTCTGCGAGCAAATAGCTCGAAGTAAACGGGCCCTCCGGTTCATGCTTCAGCTGGAAAAGCTCGAGCGTGGTCAGGAATGGGAGGTTGCGTGCGGCCGAACTTACTGCCAGATGCTTGACTGTCGCCTCCACTTTGTCGCGACCTACAATATGAATGAGCGCATCCGTCGCCGTGTTGTCGCTTCTGGAGATCATCAGGGAAGCAAGCGAATGGATGGTCAGCGGGGCGTTGTCGGGCCACTGCTGAAGGATGCCCGACGGTAGGGACTTCC
>CBFGXY010000394.1:0-1871 GCA_965652945.1 uncultured bacterium | reverse complement strand
ACGACACTCACGTCGAATGGCCTTCTCTACCCTAAACGAGCTCGAGAAATTGCAGAGTACAGGTCCCATGCCGAGATTCTTTTCATGATGGCTGCTGCTACGAACCCACGCAGACGTTGTTCAGAACTCGTACATAGTGGCACGACGAACTTATTCTGCTCCCAATGCCATGAACGATACTGATCTTAGAGACCACCTGACCGATCTTCTGGAATGGGAAAGTGCACATGTCGGATACGATACCGCGGTTGCGGATCTGCCTGAGTCCGCATTTAATCTCGTACCCGACGGCGCGGAGCACTCGCCATGGCAGCTAATCGAACACATTCGTATCGCCCAGCGTGACATTCTGGATTTCTGTATCGAGCCTGATTATCGCGAACTGCGATGGCCCATCGACTATTGGCCCTCCAACGGACCGGTGACCAGGACCCAGTGGCGGGAGAGTGTCGAATCATTTCGTACCGATCGGCAGCGATTGATCGATTTTGTCCGAAACGGCAGTGTTGATCTTTTTGCACGGGTGCCTAATGGCACGGGCCAGACCTATCTTCGGGAGGTGCTGCTCGTGGCTGATCATTCCTCATATCATATAGGGCAACTCGTGCTGACAAGGAGGATGCTCGGCGTCTGGCCTCATGAGTGACTTCCATTGGCAATCGAACACGAGGTGAGTAACTTCCTGCGCCGTATCCGTCTTCAAATCCCTCGACTTCCTGTGTTTCGGATTTTCGTTTCAGTCGTTCTCACCTTCTTCCTCGCTACGATTTCCTGGGCCCAGGAGCCGTTGCAATCTCCTGCCGAGTTTCTGGGATACGAACTCGGCGAGAGATTCACTCCGTACCATAGGGTCGTGGATTACGTTCAACATGTTGCCCGTGCATCGGACCGTGTGACGATGGAGGTTTACGGTGAGACCTACGAGCATCGCCCGCTCATCGCGGTCGCCGTTTCGACGCCTCAAAACATCGCCCGTCTTGATGAAATGAGGACACGACATCTGGACGTGATAGCGGGCAGAAGGTCGTACGACGCCTCCGACCCCGTCGTCGTATTCATGTCTTACGGCGTCCACGGAAACGAATCGTCGAGCACCGAGGCTGCGATGCGGACGCTCCACACGCTCGTATCGGGAGAAGATTCGCGTGCGGATGCCTGGCTGGCGGAGGCGGTCGTTGTTATCGATCCTCTTCTAAATCCTGACGGTCGCGAGCGGTACGTAAACTGGTACCGTCAGGTGGCAGGACGGAATCCTGATCCGAGTACCTTATCTCGAGAGCGCAACGAACCGTGGCCGGGCTCACGAACGAATCATTACTATTTCGATTTGAATCGCGACTGGGCGTGGATGACTCAGAAGGAGACGCGGCACCGAATACCACTTTATAATCGCTGGATGCCGCACATCCACATCGACTTCCATGAGCAGAATCCGGAGTCACCGTATTACTTCGCCCCGGCAGCGAACCCTTTTCACGAAGCGATAACGGATTGGCAGCGTGAGTTTCAGACGACCATCGGACTGAATAACGCCCGCTACTTCGATGCAAATAGCTGGCTTTATTTCACACGTCAATTGTTTGACCTGTTTTATCCGGGTTATGGCGACACCTGGCCGACTTTCAACGGTTCGATCGGAATGACCTATGAGCAGGCCGGTGGTGGTGCGGCGGGCAGTGCGTATCGAACGCTCGAAGGCGATACCTTGACGCTGACTCAGCGCATCGAACACCATTTTACGACCGGGCTTGCGACGCTCGAGGTAGCCGTGCGCCATCGGCAGCAGCTGCTTCAGCAATTTGAGGTCTATTTTGAGAACGCCCGCTACTTCGATGCAAATAGCTGGCTTTATTTCACACGTCAATTGTTTG
>CBFGXY010000393.1:0-1879 GCA_965652945.1 uncultured bacterium | reverse complement strand
GGCAATCAACCGGAGCGAATTGATAAAAATGGTGCCGAAGGGTGCGATCCAGTTCGACGTGAAGTCGCTCCATCCGAGGGCGGCGGCCGCTACGCCAAAAATGAGGCCCAGGATCAGGCCCGTAATGATCTGCCAGTGGAGTTTCTTATACCAGGGCATAGGTATCCGATGTGCTACTACTTTGCGGTGATGAGGGGAGGGAAGCTCGCACCGCAATGTAAAAAGAACGTACCAAGAAGCGAAAACGAGGCCTCGCTCGCAACCCGGCTCGCTATCAGAAGCGCACTCGAAGATATGCGCCCGGCAAGGCGCTGCCCGAGACATCGTACTGCATGGTCATCCTTGCCTCGATACGGTCGTTGTGCAACTTGGCAAAGACGGCGGCATCGATGGCTGAGACCAGGTGATTGACGATGAACAAGGTTGAAATCCAGGAGGCGCGACGGAAATGATCATTTGCCCTCTGATGGTCGTCGCGGTATTCCCAGTATCGGTCCGATACGTTGACATAATTGCCTTCCGCATCCTGCAGTTCAGGATCGATCGTAGGCAGGAACTCACCGTTTCGAATCCATTCGGGATAGTCCTCCCATCCCACCGCGAAATGGAAATACTTGCCGATCAGTTCGTAATACTGCTGGTCACCAAAAAACGGGATCCGGTGGGCGAATGAAGCTCCCGTCGATGCGTGATACACGGCGGATTCTAGCTGATGAATCGCCTCAAAAAAACTTCGGACCCGCTGCTCATCGGCGGCGGACCACGACGCCGGCCGAGTAAAGTCGATGCCCGTCGGAATTTCTACATATGGTACATCGATCGGACGGGTTGGATTGATCTCAGTGAGATAGTCCTTGAAGTCGTTCAACCAGCGTCCGTATTTCGTCGGGTGCCAGTACTGGTGGGCATACTGTTGGTAGTAATCGCGTGCCTGATCACCTCGATTGTATGACGTGATGTAGCCAGCCGCTATGGCAATCTCAGCGGCTACGAACCCCGCCGTCTTCACCCAGCTGCCATTGTACGCCTGGCCACTACCCGGAAGAACCGCAGACATTACGAATGCCAGCGGAATGCTGCGGTCTTTCTCCTCCACCGGGGAAGCTGCGAAAGGTCTATGGTCTTCATCTCCCAGATTATAGACCAGCCTCGAGTGCAGCTCTCCCTTCGTCATTGAAGGTGTTTGTGCGCCGGCTGTCGTCGTGACGATGCCACAGCACAGGACCGTAAGAAACCGGATGATCATTCCCTCAACCGCCGGCCGATGAAATCTCGGCCCCATCACCTGCATCGAGATACGGTCGAATTACCTGTTCGAAGGCGGTGAAAGTCCGCGCTCCGAGCATGAAGTCTCGGATATTGCCTTCCCGATCGATCACGTATGTGGTCGGGCGCGTAGCGAGTGTACGCCGGAACGGCTGTGGAATCGACATGGGATCGTCGAGGTAGGCAGAAACGGTTCGAAGCGGGAGCCGCTGTTGAAAATCCAACAAAGCCTCCCGCCTCTCATCTGAGATCGTCAGTACCGTCAGTCCCTGATCCCCATATCGCTCCTGAAGGCGATTCAGCGCCGGAAGCTCCTCCAGGCACGGAGCACACCATGTTGCCCAGAAGTTCAAAAGAATTACGTCACCCTCATAATCATACAACCGCCCGGGTGTATCCGAGTCGACATGCAAAAAGGCGAAATCCGCAGCAGGTGAGTTGATCTCTGTCGATTTAACCCGGGGTGATCCGTCCTGCCGCGTGCCCAGGAGGCCCGCGTTGACCCTGAACGTGACGAGCGGCAGCGCCACCGAGAGAATCAGCAACAGTATCGCTATTCCGGAGGCTACCCACTGAAACGTGCCCTGAGGAACGGGCCGGTCATTCCCGCCGA
>CBFGXY010000392.1:0-1881 GCA_965652945.1 uncultured bacterium | reverse complement strand
CATTAATCGCGCAGGGATTTTCGAACAAGGACATTGCTGACAAACTGTTCATTTCGGTCAAGACCGTTGATTCGCATCGCACCAACCTGATGCAAAAGCTGGACATTCATAATATCGCGGGCATCACCCGGCTCAGCAGTACGAGCACGAGGACGGTAGAGGTAGTTTTCACCGAGTTGGCAGAGATTCAAAATATCGGGCGATGGCTCCGTATTGGCGGGGGAGATCGCAATTCCGCAACCTCGGGCGCCGGCGGGCTCGTGCACTTTCACGAGCCGGCGACCTACGTCATCGACTCGCTGACCATCGGTGGATTGGGCATCCTCCGCGGCCCGGTTGATTTCTCCGTGAATGACTGGTTCGTGCTGGCAAACAGAACCTCCTTCTATGAGACCGACGGAGATCTGCACGTGCTTGGCGAAGGGATCTGGAACGGAGGAACCTTCAGGGGCGATGGCGTCGTGCGCGTCGACGGTCATCTGACCATTCTCGGCAACCGAGGGAGCGGTTCGTGGGACAAGGAGCTGGACGGGCGACAAATGTTCGTCGGAGACGATGCCACGCTCACGTTAGCCGGAACGCGGGCCTTTACAGGGTCGAACGACGCCGAACTGATTATCGAGGAGGGTGGCACGTTCGATATCCTGTCGGCAGGTGACGGCGAGCTTGACATGATCGTCGAAAGGGGAGCCACGAATCTCCCGAGTCTCATCAACCGAGGTACGATCCGGTCGTCCGATACGCAGTCCGCCACGCTGCGCTTGCACTGGGATTTCGTCAACGAAGGAGTCGTCGAGATCGGGCCGTTCGTTCCCGACTTCCGCAGAGGTCTTTTGAACAAGGCGCAGGTAGTAGGTAGCGGCGTCGTGAAGGGCGAGTTGATCAATGAGGGAACGATTCGACCAGGCCCGGTCGAAGGTGGATCCGGCATAATAGAGGTTCACGGCCGGCTCACCCAGATGGAAGATGGCATTATCGACCTGGATATCGCGGGGATTTCGCCCGGTGAGTCCTATGATCAGCTGCACATCACCGAGTTCGAGTTGGGCGGCACCCTGCGAGTCTCCCTGACGGATGGTTATACACTCAGTACCGACGACATCTACCAGATCATCCTTTTTGATGAGCGGCACGGGAGCTTCGATAACATCCAGACGCATCCGGAGGGAGCTGGAATTGCCATGCGCATCACCGATACGGCGATGCAGGTTTATGCGGCGGGATTGCCCGAGCCTCCCTCCCGCCCCTCCCTCAGCGTAAAGGTCGATTCGCCTCCGTTCTGGCGTTTTCGGGATATACCTGTGCATGCCACCATTTCATCCGATGGCGGAGCGGGCATAGCGCCGGCTCGAACGAAAGAGTTCATCGTCAGCGCCGCGCCCATCCTCCCGTGCCCGATGAATGATCCATATGAAAACCTGCGCTGCCGCCTCGAGCGCTTCGGCGTGACGCCTCCCGAGGCCGATCCCGACAGCGAGGAGCAGTATCCGTTTCTGAACCAGGTGCCCTTCCCCGGTAAGCTGGCGGGCGAGGATCCGGGTGGCGGCGGATCGATCGGGAGCGAGTTTACTGCCGTCTTTTCGGAGGGCGGGTCGATGGAGATCAGCGGCACGGCCGTCTGCACCATCGGCGAAGAGATCCGTCCGGAGGTGGAAGTGGGAAGGGCCGTGTCGGATGATGATCTCTGGGGATGCGCCTACGAGATCGGAAAGCTGGCGCTCGACTTCGTGCCGGGGTATGAGTGCTTCAAGCTCGGGGCGGGTATCACGAGCCATATCGGCGAAGGATTCTACAACGGCCAGTTCGACCTGACCGGATACCTCGCAGCCAACATGGTCGGTGCCCTCAACTGCGCGGGCGACGCGGTCCCCGCCACAAAGG
>CBFGXY010000391.1:0-1891 GCA_965652945.1 uncultured bacterium | reverse complement strand
GGTCGCCGAGGACTCCGGCCTTGTCATCGACGCGCTCGATGGTGAGCCCGAGTGGATACGCCAGTCGCCGAAAGGCCGTCATTCCAAGAGCAAGGCCCGCATCACCAGCTATGAGCAGATGCTGGCCGAGCAGCAGGAGAAACGGAATGAAGAGATTGAAATCTACATTCCACCCGGCCCGAGGCTCGGTAACGTGGTGATCGAAGCAGAGGGTGTTGCCAAAGGCTATGGCGACCGCCTGCTCTTCGAGAACCTGAATTTTGCCCTCCCGCCGGGAGGAATCGTCGGAGTGATCGGGCCCAATGGCGCAGGGAAATCTACCCTCTTTAAGATGATCATCGGGCAAGAGCAACCCGATGAGGGGACGATCAAAATCGGGGAGACGGTAAAGCTCGGATATGTCGATCAGGATCGTCCGCTTGATCAGAATAAAACGATCTGGCAGGAGATCTCAGGCGGCGAGGAGATCCTTCGTCTTGGCAACCGCGAGATAAACTCGAGAGCCTACGTCGGCCGCTTTAACTTTACGGGCTCGGACCAGCAGAAACTGACGTCTCAGCTCTCCGGAGGTGAACGGAACCGCGTCCACCTGGCCAAAATGCTCAAAGAAGAGGCCAACGTGCTGCTCCTCGACGAGCCGACCAACGACCTGGATGTCAACACCCTGCGTGCGCTCGAGGAAGCCCTTCTGAACTTCGCAGGCTGTGCGGTCGTGATTTCGCACGATCGCTGGTTCCTCGACCGCGTCGCGACACACATCCTCGCTTTTGAAGGGGAGAGCACCGTGCGGTGGTTCGACGGCAACTACTCTCAGTATTCCGATTACCGACGGGAAGTGCTGGGTATCGACGACCAGCCGCACCGCATTCAGTATAAAAAACTGATGCGAGACTAGACGCTCTGCCGGGCCGGCGATCAGATTGTCGTATCGGGGACTTCTATATCGTTGAGATCCTCGATTCCAAGACTGTCGGGAAGGTCCAGTTGTGTGCTCGGTGGCAGCACCTCTATATCCCGGATGAAGGATCCGGTCTCCGACACGACGTAAAGGAATTGAATCGCATCGCCGGGTTGCACGGCATGTGCATCTTCGGGATTAGCCAGTCGGAAGGACATGCGCATCGCTTCCATGTAGCCGGGGATAGGCTCATGGTCTACGCGCAGCGCCAGACCTCCGAAGTCCAGGCCCACGACCCGGCCGCGGACCTCGTAGACGGTATCTTCGCCATTGCTGCCACAACCTATAAAAAGCAGCATGATTAGTATCGAAGTGGAAAAGGTTTTCATCGGTATGATGTAGATCGAGACTATTACGGCGACTGGCTCTATCTTACGGCGTTTTTATCAGTAGCGCTACACAACGGCTGTGATAATCGAACTGGGCGGGCTCTTGTTAGGTCTGGCACTTCTTGTACTGGGTGCCGAAGGGCTCGTACGTGGGAGTGTAAGTGTAGCCGTAGGATTAGGCATGACTCCGCTCGTAGCCGGCCTCACGGTCGCTGCCTACGGCACCAGTTCCCCCGAACTCGTTGTGAGCGTACGTGCGGCACTTGCGGGCAGCGGAGAAATTGCTGCCGGTAACGCCATTGGCTCGAATATCGCCAACATCGCGCTGATCCTTGGGATCACAGCGTTGATTCGACCCTTGAAGGTCGACGTCCAGATGATCCGCATCGACATTCCGTTGATGATATTGGTGACGCTCCTTCTGATCGTTCTTCTGTGGGACGGCTTCCTGGGACGGTTCGGAGGAGGATTGCTGTTTACACTGCTTACCGAGTATACGGCATGGTGCGTGTATTATGCTCGAAAGACGGTGAGGCGGTCGACAGTGAGAGATCCACCGCCGCGTCCGAAGTTCGTGCATTACTTCTTTATAGTTGGGGGATTA
>CBFGXY010000390.1:0-1897 GCA_965652945.1 uncultured bacterium | reverse complement strand
TTACCACAGGATCCCCCGATCTCACGCGCGGCGGAATGATATCGACGATATACCGACCACGGACTTCATCGAACGAGAAGCCGTACAACTTCTCCGCCCCATGATTCCAGAATGTGATCCGCGCCTCGAGATCCGTAACTATGACGGCGTCCGTAACGGCTGCAAGTAATTGCTGCTCCATTGAAACGTCGCTCATCCTCATCGTGAGTACGCAATGGCGGGAAGGTCCAATCGGAGGTGATCGTCCATTCTCCATGATTACTAAACAAATAGCAACTTTTGAGGCGTTTGAATCCGAGATTCCGCATCGCCGGAAAGAGTTTCAGGTCTTCCGCGCGCCACGCGCAGGTCCTCTTATCTGACATTAGGGACGATTTAACCCCGGTTTACGTCTGACGTCGATTCTTTCGGTACACCTCGCCCGGCGCATCGAATCCACGAGCGGAGGAAGTCCGAACGGATGACGTTTCGGTGCTTCCACAATTACACAAGCAATCGATAAGTCGGCTATATTTCGCTATCACACATTCAACGCTTTGATCATGCACTTCATGCGCGCCCCCTTCTCGTTCATTCTCGCCGGACTAACGATGCTGATTCCGGTCCTCGCCTGTTCCACTTCGACAGCCTTGGGGCAATCGGATGAGTCTACCTCGGAGCGTCTGCAGTCGCTCATCCCCTGGCCCTCCGAAGTAGTCAGATCAGAAGGGCCAGCTTTCTCGTTGTCCAAGTCCACGGCCATCGTGGTGGATGACACCTCGCAGGGTGCGATCGGAATGGGACACAGGCTTGCGGAGATGCTTCGTCCGGCAACGGGCTTCCCTCTGATGGTTCGAAAGAACGAAACGGCACCGTCGAATGATGTGATTCGAATCGAACTTGTCGGGGATGATGAGCTTGGAGTGGAAGGCTACCGCCTGGTTGTAGACGAGCACGAGATTCTTCTACAGTCCGGCACGGAGGCCGGGCTGTTTTATGGAATCCAGACGCTACGCCAACTCCTGCCCGAGGAGATCGAGTTCGACGAGGCCGTGCCCACGCCTGTGGAATGGGAAGTCGCCTCCGCGACAATCGCGGATCGGCCCCGGTTCGAGTGGAGAGGGTCAATGCTCGACGTTACCCGTCATTTTTTCGACGTACAGGATGTCAAGCGGGTGATCGACCTTATCTCGGGGTACAAGATGAACCGCCTGCACCTGCATCTTTCGGACGACCAGGGATGGCGAATCGAGATCAAATCATGGCCGAACCTTGCCTTGTTTGGTGGTCTGTCGCAGGTTGGCGGCGGCAAAGGCGGATACTATACACAAGACGAGTATCGAGAGATCGTCGAGTATGCCGCCGCGAGGTTTGTCACGATCGTGCCGGAGATCGACATGCCGGGCCATACGAACGCAGCACTTTCATCCTACGCGGAGCTGAATTGCGACAACGAGCGGACCGAGCCCTATACGGGAATACGGGTGGGATTCAGCGCTTTGTGTGTCGATCGACCCGAGACGTATAAATTCGTCGATGACGTGATGACGGAACTGGCGATGCTTACACCCGGCCCGTATTTGCACGTCGGAGGAGATGAAGTTGAGAATCTGACTCAGGATGAATACAATCGCTTCATCGAGCGCGTACAGTCAATTGTTCAGTCGAAAGGAAAGCAAATGATTGGCTGGGATGAGATTGCGCACGCAGAACTCGACCCATCGACCATCGTGCAGCACTGGCGCCCGCTGTCCGACCCCGACTTCCTCGAGCGAATGCCCAGACTGATCATGTCGCATTCGAATCGCCTTTATCTCGACATGAAGTACGACTCCACGACGGCTCTTGGACTATCCTGGGCCGGGTTGATCGAGGTGGATCAGGCGTACGACTGGGATCCCATGGAGGTACTTCCCGG
>CBFGXY010000389.1:0-1897 GCA_965652945.1 uncultured bacterium | reverse complement strand
ATCGGGACCATCTGGCTGTCGGCTATTGCGAGCCTGGCAGCGGGAATGGTCCTCATGTGGAGCTTTGTCCGACACGGTGTGGTGTCAGCGATCGTCGCATTCGTCGTTGCGCGCACCGCCGTATCTCTTGCGCCGGGATGGTTCGCGGCTCCGGTTCCGGAGACTCTCGACTTCATCCTTGCTGTGATAGTATTCGCTGCGTTGTTGGTGATCGGTCTCGTGGGCGCCGCCTCACCGAGGCGGATCGAGCAGACAACGATATATATACCTCCGTACGTTATCGAACACAGTGAGCAGCAACGAATCGAGCGTGAGTTGGAGATCGCCCGAAACGTCCAGACGTCGTTTCTGCCGCAAACACTGCCACACATGGCGGGCGTCGATACCGCGGCGATCTGCGTCCCCGCGCATGAGGTGGGCGGAGACTACTATGATGCGGTGAAGCTGGACGAGCATCGACTCGCAATCATAATAGGTGATGTCAGCGGCAAAGGGATTAAGGCAGCCTTTTACATGACCCTGGTCAAAGGGGTAATCCAGTCGCTTGCCCAGGCCGGCAGGCCACCGCGAGACGTGCTCAATCATCTCAACGAGATCTTTTTCCGGAATGCCCCTCGAGGCACGTTCGTTTCACTTATCTACGGTGTCTTCGATACGCGAACTGGACGATTCTCCTACGCACGGGCAGGACACAATCCGCTACTCGTGACGCAACGGGGAGAGGCGCTCTTCGAACAGCCGGCAGGAATCGCAATCGGTTTGACCTCGGCCGATAGATTCTATGGGTCTCTCAGCGAACACACGGTTGTCGTAGAGCAAGACGAGGTGTTGCTGCTCTATACCGATGGCGTTTCCGAAGCGATGAACATCCGCCGTGAGCAGTTTGGGGAGGAGCGAATCGCGAACTTGATGCTTAATCTCTCGCGACGACCCGCGTCGGACATCGTGGACGATCTCCGACGAGAAATCGATTCTTTTACGGGCGAGGCACCGCAGAATGACGATATGACGCTCATCGTGCTGCGCCGCGTAAGCGAAAGGGAAGTCCCGGTCGATCAAACCTGAATTACGATAACACTTTCGATACTTATCAGAATGACGGAAATGCAGGAAGTCAAAGACGTCGACGCCGCGGTTGAAATGATCCGTGCAAAGGAGGAACGCCGCCCGGAATTCGGGCTCATTCTCGGCTCGGGTCTGGGCGCACTGGCCGATGCCGCTGAAGAAGTCGTCGCTTTCGAGACGGCGTCTTTGCCGGGCTATCCTCCATCGACGGTAGAAGGACATCGGGGACGACTCGTCTTCGGGTCGCTTGAAGGGAAAGATGTGGTTTTCCTTCAAGGACGTGTACATGCCTATGAAGGACATCCCGTCCGCACGATCACCTTTCCCATCCGCCTATTACATGCTCTGGGTGTAAAGCGCCTCCTTGTTACGAATGCCGCCGGAGGGATCAATCCAAATTTCGCCCCGGGCACGCTGATGTTCATCACGGATCACATCAACTTCGCCTTCCAGAATCCGCTTGTCGGACCGAATGTCGATGGTGGACCACGATTTCCAGACATGTCCGCACCTTACGACCCTGCCTGGATAGACAGCGCGGAAAAGTGGGCCTTGCAAGACGGACTTCGCACCGAACGCGGTGTGTATGCATGGACCCTCGGTCCCAGTTATGAAACGAAAGCCGAGGTCCGGATGCTCGCTCGAGCCGGCGCAGACGCGGTTGGGATGAGTACCGTGCCGGAAGTAATCCAGGCGGTATATCTCGGAATGCGTGTGATGGGGATCTCGACGATTACAAATCCGGCCGCGGGACTCTCACCCGTTCCGCTTGACCATGAGGACGTACTCGAGGTGGGGAGGCGGGTACGAGCTGATCTCGAACGCCTCGTTC
>CBFGXY010000388.1:0-1916 GCA_965652945.1 uncultured bacterium | reverse complement strand
CAGGCCCGTCCTACACCTCCATTTTTGTGGGATATGGTGTGACGGGCGCGCTCAACCGGATGGCGCGTGTGCTGGCAGAACGCAGGCCTGAGCGTGATGTCGTGATCACGACGATCATGGAGCATCATGCCAACGATCTTCCGCATCGAAAGCATGTCGGGAAAGTGGTGCACGTTCCGATTGAGAAAGATCTCGATGGTGATGCCGGACGCGTGGACATGTCCGCGCTTCGGGCCGCCGTGGAGGAGTACAAGGATCGGTTGAACTACATCGCCGTGACGGCGGCTTCCAACGTAACGGGCGTCCTTAACCCGGTACACGAGATCGCTCGAATGGCGCACGACGCCGGGGCGTTGATCGTGGTGGATGCCGCACAGTCGGCGGCTCATCTGCCGATTCAGATCGAGGGAAACGACGAAGCCGAGGCCCTCGATGTCGTATGCCTGAGCGGCCACAAGATTTACACGCCGGGCAGTCCGGGAGTGATCATCGCTCGGCGCGCCCTCTTTGAAGGTCTTGAACCGCAGGACGTAGGCGGCGGAAGCGTCTCATTCGTCGATACGAAACGATATGAGATCACCTCGAAGCTGCCCGATCGTGAGGAGTCGGGCACGCCGAATCTGCCCGGAAGTCTTGCACTTGCTGCCACGCTGCAGTTGCTGGGGCGTATCGGGATGGACGTGATCGAGGAGGATGAGCGGCAGCTGACGCAGTATGCGCTGACGAGGCTCCAGCAAATCGAAGGGATCCATCTGTACGGCTCTCATCGGCTCGAGATCGCGGATCGAATCGGTGTGGTTACGTTCAATGTTCTGGATCTGCGCCACGGACTCGTGACCGCGATATTGAACGACTACTTCGGAATTGCAGTCCGAAATGATTGCTTCTGTGCTCAGCCGTTTGTGCGGCAACTGCTCGGAATTTCAGATGATGATGGGATCGCACCGGATTCATGTGCAGATTCCTGTACACAGCGCGAGAAACCCGGCATGGTGCGGATCTCATTCGGACTCTATAATACCCGGCAGGATGTCGACCTCGCGATTGACGCGTTGCAGGCGATAGTCGCCCGACCCGATGAGTGGAAACGGCTGTACGTTCCCGTTCCGGACGGCAGCGGAGACTGGGTACATCGCGACTTCCGCTTCGATCCGAAGAAAGCGTTCAGCCTGGCATCGGTAGTAGACGAGCGACTGGAGGCTCTATAATATTGGGGGACAACCAATACGGCATGGTGATTGCTTGAACGAGATACAAATCTCTATCACTCAATCCGAATCGCCATGTACGCCTCGAATGCTGCCAGGATGTCTGTTCTCTTCGCACGCTACATCAACGGTCAGATTACCGAGAAGGTGTGGCAGCGATTCACCGATTTGATCGATTCGATTGAAACAGGTCTATCAGACCGTGAGGCACTCGTCGACTTCTTTCTTGATGCGTTAGACGATATCGGCCTCGATGCAATTAAACTGCCGCCTCGCAAAGAAGCGGAAGAGTTGGTAGCGGCGATACGTGTTGCGGGTTGATATCTGGTCCGCGGAAGGGTAAGCCGCTTGTTTAGTTAGAGAATCGATAACACGATTATCGACTGTAAGCGGACTAAGACCATGCTTCCTGAATCCGTAGAGCTGTGTGAAGTTGGACCGCGGGATGGCTTCCAATACGAAGAGGTTCCGATCGGCACCGATGTCAAACTGCGCACAATAGATGCGTTGCTTGCCGCGGGATTGCGGCGGATCCAGGTGGCGGCGTTCGTCCATCCAAAATGGGTTCCCCAGATGGCAGACGCAGAGGACGTCGTACGGAATCTGCCATCAAATGCTAACGTAGTTTTTTCAGGCCTCGCGCTGAACATGCGGGGAATAGAGCGCGCCTGCGATTCAGTCCTCAAACAAGTCTATGTCTCGATCGCC
>CBFGXY010000387.1:0-1926 GCA_965652945.1 uncultured bacterium | reverse complement strand
ACTGCGATGACCCCACCGAGTTATGCTTCGAGGATGGCCATGGGGGAGGATTTCCGCCGCTACCACAGGATCCATGCACCAGCGACAATCCCCCAGTTTATTGCACGAATCCTTGTACAGACGCACGAATCAACGCACCTGCCGTTCAACTTCGTTTCGAAACTCTGTTTCAAAAGTCCAACTATGATTCAGCGAGCAATTATACGGGACGGCTTGAAACTATCGGTGTATACGCTCCGGGGAATCCGCCACAAGTCTACATCGCATCTCAATACCTTCATCAGACTTGGGATCGAGCCGAGGCATTGCTACCTCTGTCTGAGTTTCCGCCCGGTTCCATCCTGCTACATGTCCACCCCTTCCATACAGACGAACGATTTTGGTCTAGCATAAGTGGGAGATATATAGAGTATAAACCCGTGCCAAGCCCGGACGACATCACTGCCATCAACATGACGCATTCCGATGAAACTAAGATCTTTGCCGAAGGAATTATTCTCGATGCAGATCAGTTGATATATTTTGACCATAGCGGTAACGTAACAGATCTCATAGACAGATGCGGATACTGACAATCACTTCGTTCCTTTTGTTTTTCCTCCTTCCAATGAAGGTCTACGGCCAACAGTGCCGGCCCGATCACCCGGACACGCGTTTGGCCATCACCTGGTGGCTTGGATCTGAGTCTCAAGGTTATGAGGACATGAGGGACGACCTCGCCGTCCCACGGATGGACAGTACGGCAATCCGAGTACTGACGGATGACGACGACGAGTTCGTATGCGGTTACCTGAGAAGCAGTTACAACTATGATGTCGAGATTTCCGCTTCGCGAACCGATGGTTCCAGGCTATCCAGCGTGGCGTTCTACGCTGCTGGACCATATTACTTCGGGGTGACCGTTCCTGCGCCGTCACCTAATCCGAATGTTGTTGTTATGGGCATGACAATGGTAGAAGTTTTCGATGATACGCTCATCCGTCTGGGCGCATTCGGTTATTAGTATTTATCCTGCATACCATCATGGGTTGATGTCATACGTGCACCGCGCAGCCGGAAGGGGTTGGCACCATGCTAGGTGTGGGAGGCGCCATGCCCCTACGTCAGCCTTCATGCTCACGAAGTAGATGCAGCACGAAATTTTCCACCGGCTCGAGCCCTTCTATCGGCTTCCGCCGGGCGAACTTCGGCCAGTCGCGGTGGAGGTCCCCTGATCGGTACGTCTCAGGAATGATCGGATGAACGTAGTAGGACCGGCTCACCGCCACCGTATTTCCCAGCTTCTCGGCCACTCGTTTGATCATCTCGACGATCTGCCGGTCGGCTGCTTTATCGGATTCAGGAGGACCGGCCCGATGCAACTCGACCGCGGCGAGAACGGTCGCGCCCCAGGTCCGGAAGGTCTTTGCCGTCATCGCCGAACCGGTGATCTCGCGCAGCGCATTGTTTACATCGGTGGATGACAGCGTGCACCTGCTCCCATCTTCCGCGTAATACTGGAAGAGGTCATACCCGGGTACATCGCGGCACTCCTTCACCGCACGAGCCAACCGAGCATCATCCAACAACACTCGCTGCTCTTTGCCGCTTTTCCCGGTGAAAAGAAATACGCATCCTTCATCTGAAAACGATGCATGCCGATCGCGGAGAGTCGTGAGTCCAAACGAATTGTTGGAGCGGGCATAGCTCGTGTTCCCGACTCGAATCAGTGTCTCATCGAGTAGGCGCAGGGCAACGGCCAGCACTTTCTCGCGTCCGAGTGTCCGTTTTCTTAACCCCGCTTCATATCTCTCACGGATGAGCGGCAATACTTCGGCAAACGGCACCAACGCGCTAAATTTGGCGAGATTGCTCGCTTCCGACCATTCCCTATGGTAGATGTACTGCTTGCGTCCGGCATCGTCGCGCCCGGTCACCTGGATGTGG
>CBFGXY010000386.1:0-1928 GCA_965652945.1 uncultured bacterium | reverse complement strand
GCATTAGCATCGGCACGAAAATCGGTGCCGTAACCGCCCATTGCGCGGAAGCCGAGCCGAGCATCAGGTTGATGAAGGCTGAGACCAGGATGAATCCGATGAAAACCGACGGCCCCGTGAGTCCGATATTCTGGAGGAACTCCGCGCCCACCACCGCCACGATCTGCCCGAGGTTGCTCCATCCAAAGAAGGCCACAAACTGGGCGGCGAAGAAGACGATCACGATGTAGAGGCCGAGCGTGCTCATCGACTTTGCCATCCCATCGACAATCTCTCGATCTCCCTTCATGTTGCCCGTGACGCGGCCATACACATATCCGGGCACGACGAAGGCGATGAAAATGAAGGTGACGATGCCGCGGAAAAAGGGTGAGTTGAGCTGATCGCCGGTTTCGGGATTTCGCAGGACTCCCCATTCAGGGATGATCGTCAGGGCAATGATCGTCATCAAGATCGCGGTACTGACGAAGGCCCAGAGGATCCCCCGCTTTTCCAGCCGAGTCAGCGGTTCAAGGTCGCTGTCGTCGTCGAGATCTTCCATCGCGATACTGGGATCGTACGGACCAAGCAGCGGCTCTACGATGCGCAGCGTAATCCACGTGCCGAGGCCCGTGATCATAAAGACGCTGGCCGACATGAAGTACCAGTTGACGGCAGCATGGACGACGTAATCCGGGGCGATCAGGTTCGCGGCTTCCTGCGTAATACCGGCGAGAAGCGGATCGATGGTGCCGATGAGGAGGTTGGCGCTGTATCCGCCAGAGACACCCGCAAAGGCGGCGGCGAGTCCGGCGAGCGGATGTCGTCTCATCGAATAAAAAATGACAGCGCCCAGCGGGATCAGCACCACATAACCCAGCTCGGACGCCGTGTTCGACAACACACCCGAGAAAACGACAGCGATGGTGACCAGAATCTTGGGATTGATAAACTGTGCGTTGGCAGCCCAGAGCACGATTCCGCGAATACACGCCTTGATCAATCCGGACCGCTCGGCCACTCCCACGCCCAGCAGCGCAACGAGGACCGTGCCGAGGGGCGCGAATGAGGTAAAATTCGTGACGAGGTTCTCCACCATCCATCGCAATCCATCCGCGCTCAAAAGACTCTCGGCATAGATGCGTCCGTCGGGCGCACGTCCCGAGGCACCTTCGGGACGTGGGTCCAGCACCGAAACATCGAAATACGCGGCGATGCCGCTGATCAGGACGATGGCGCCCGCGAAGATTACAAAAAGTGTGACCGGGTGCGGAAGGAGATTACCGAGCCATTCGACCCCTTGCAAAAAGCGATTAAACCAGCCGCGAGAAGCAATGTCTTCGGGCGAGGTCGTCCCGTTCGATGGCGCCAAGTCTTCATCGACGGAGGATTGATCTCGTTTCATCCAGTCAGGGGAGGTATCACTCAGGTGTTGATGAGGATGCAGCGGCGTAGGACAGGCGCACGCAAAATAAAGGGATCAGTACGAACGCAACATCACATTCCATTAGATGTGTTCGAGCCGTCACCGATCACCAGCTCGTCGGGCACGTCGTTACGCTGTGCTTCAGGATTGGCAAGCGGTCCGGTAAGAGGAAGCTCGAATGCGCTCACGAAGGGTGCGATCGTTGAAAAGAAGAATTCCTGTTGTAGCTCGACGAAATCGTCCACGTATCGACCATGTTCATCGATGTGCCCGTTGATGTCCACATAATATGCTCGCGCCCATCCCGGGAACCGCGTCTCGGCTTCGCGCAGAAGCGCAAATAAATCCTGTACGGCCTTCTCGAACGTATCGTCAGGACCGACAACGTGGTAGAGTGATACCGTGTTGTCAAAATTCATAGAGATGCCGGGCGTATCGGGCTTGTTGTACGCCGGCGGATCATCCCTCTTCTGCATGTCCGTTACATTATCTTCTCAAATTAGTCATCGTCTACGCACGATGG
>CBFGXY010000385.1:0-1931 GCA_965652945.1 uncultured bacterium | reverse complement strand
ACCACGTCCAATCACAGTCCAACCGCTGAGCCTCAGCATGTTCGGTACGCTCATCCTGAGTGGATCGTTGAGGATACGGACGGCACCTTGTGGGGCAATCCCGGGCTTCCGGATTTTCGCCAGTGGCAGGTCGACAACGTGATGGAGGTCGTGCAGAATTATGATCTGGATGCCATCCATTTCGACTATATGCGCTATCCGCGTCGGGAAGGCCTCGAGGGTGATAGTGACCTCATGGCGCAGTATCCGAACGACGGTGGTTCGAACATCGGCCAGTGGAGGCGCGAGAACGTAAACAACTTCGTACGCGATGTCTACGCAGCCGTCAAGGCTGAGAAACCGTGGGTGAAGGTCGGCTCGGCACCGATCGGCGCTTATAAGTACTTCAATGGGGCGCCTCCCGGATACTGGGCATGGGACGATACGTACCAGGAAGGGCAGGTCTGGCTTGCCGAGGGAGTCATGGATTACGTGGCCCCGCAGCTTTACTTCACCATCGGCACCGCTCCCATCCCACCGAACACATATCTCTCTCAAGATTTCCACCGTTGGGTGCGCAACTGGATGAACGCCCGAAACGATCGCCATGTGTACACGGGCCAGGCCACGTATCTGGAGTCCGAGGGGAGATTCCCGGCAGGAGAAATCGCAGCTCAGATTGAGCTCGGGCGGGACGAGGGTGTGGACGGTCAAATACATTTCCGGTATGCCCACACGAGAACCAGTCCGTTTGGAGGGCATTACGACAATCCCTCTCTCCCTCCTCCTATGGATTTTCTGGAGTACGCCGAGGCCCCTCAGGCTCCGGCTGATCTGACGCTCGAGTACGATGACCAGGAGCGATCCATTACGCTATCCTGGAGTCCGGCGGAAGGAGGGGAGGACGACCCTGTCCGGCGGTATGCGATCTTTCGCCGAGTGGGAGAGACCCCGTCGTTGGACTCGGGAGAGGATTTAGTGACCTACATCGGAGCCAACGATACAACGTGGACCGAACAGTTCGACGATGGACCCGACGCTCCCATCGCACCGGTTGAGTATATCGTATCGGCGCAGAGTCTCCTCGGCATGTTATCGGATGGATCTAACGTCGTCACGACGGAGGGTACTCCGATCAGCAGCGAAGCTGCACAAATCGCGGACTCATTCTACCTGGATGCTCCGTACCCGAATCCGACCTCAGACGTGGCCACGGCGATTTTCCAACTGCAAACACCCGAGGAGGTCGATATTCGCGTGTATGATATGCTCGGACGCGTCGTCGCGACGGTTGCCGATGGCCATTTCCCGGCCGGAACGCATCGGACGACCATCGATGCGTCTGCACTGTCAAGCGGAGTGTATCTCATCGAGCTGACTGCAGGTACCGCACGATCCGTGCAACAACTTGTTGTCGCCCGTTAATCATTGTTTAGAAGCAATCGGCCATGGCAGTCATAGGCATGGACCTTGGAGGCACCAAGCTTGCCACCGCCGTGTTCTCGGAACGCGGGAAGATCATCACCAAGTCGCACGTGCCGATCGGGGCGCGAGGTGGCGAGGAAGTGGGCCGCCTCATTTGTGAGGAGGCGCTTCATCAACTCGAGCTCACGTCGGGCGTTGAAACCGTGCGGTCTATCGGCGTGTGCGTCCCGGGTATATATTATGCTCGGACGGGGCGGGTGTGGGCTCCGAATATTCCAGGATGGGATGATTATCCGCTTCTGGAAGAACTGACGGAAGCGGTCGGAGATGACGTAACGGTCCGTGTCGACAGCGACCGGTCGTGTGCGATACTTGGTGAAGTCTGGCGCGGAGTAGCCAGAGGTTGCCGAAACGCGATCTTTATCGCGATAGGAACCGGAATCGGCGCAGGCATTCTCGTCGATGGGCGTGTGCTGCGAGGACATAGTGATATCGCTGGCGCCGTCGGGTGGTTCGGACTCCAGATG
>CBFGXY010000384.1:0-1937 GCA_965652945.1 uncultured bacterium | reverse complement strand
GCAGTATTTCTTCCTCAGGATGTGAGATAAACGCCGTCTCGACGAGCACGTTGGGGAACTCCGTAAACCGGTTGAGCGAGAAGTTGAAACTGCCCACGACTCCGAACTCGGGCAAGCCCAGATCGAGAAACTCACGGTAGACTGCATCGGCGAGTGGACGGTAGACCGGGTGTCGGTAATACATGCTGGTGCCGCGCGCAGCCTCAGGGTTGGAGGCGATCCCCGTCGAGTTGGCATGCACGCTCACAAACAGATCGGGCCTGGCCTCCAGCGTCATGTCGATGCGATCGGCCATCGGTACGTTTTCGTCGCGATCACGTGTCATGACGACCCGGGCTCCATGCTCCTCGAGCACTTCCTTGAGCCGCTGCGACACGGTGAGCGTCACGTCCTTCTCCAGCGTGCCGGCCGATCCCAACGCTCCCGCAGCCCGTCCACCATGGCCCGCATCCACAACGATCACCATTCCCGTCAGAGGCATCTCATCCGACACGATCACAGGCGGACGCTTTACCTGGATTCGCAAGGTCGAACGACCGGTATATCCGACCTCATATCCCCAGATGCCGGGATGGGTGAGTTCTGCGATCAGACGGTAGTGCTCCTTCCCCGGCTGCTCCCAGTACACACGAGAAATGCCTTCCGCCGAGTTGAGGTGCGTGATCCAGTTCGTATTAGATTCGGCACCGTAAATATCAACCACGATGCGCTCGGGATCCGCGCGATGTGCCGCTACAAACGGGAGTCGGACCGGCAAACTGAGATCAACGATGTCGGAGCGCTCGTCCCCATAGGCGCGGATGGATCCCGCAAGGCCGCTCGGTAGCGGAGTGTCGGGCGGAAGCAGGTCTGCGAAGCGCCGTGGAAGCCACGCCTGCATATCCGGTCCCAATGCCACGCGGTACTGATCCTGCCGGCGTCCGGTAACCTTGAGCCGCACGCCTGGATCGACCGGACCCAGCTGCGCGCCTCCAAGCCGATCGGAGCCAAGGCCCGCATTCAGAAACGGCCGCGTGCCGATGACCTCCACAACACGCGGAGTATCGTACGGCGCGATGGTAACGCGGGCATCCGATGTTACGCTATTGGCCGAGAAGCCGCGTCCGCGCATTCGAATGACGATCGGCGCGTTCAGAGCTTCGTCGCGGGATTGAATCACGTATCGCCCTGAATAAATACCGATCACCCCATTTGCCTCTTCGGGGGCGAGCTCACGCATGGGTACTCGAGGTGTAACCCCACGGACCTCAAACGTGGCGCGCTTTCCCGGACTTCCCCTGAATCGCACCTCGAGTACGTCGCCCGTAGCAAGCCAGAGACTGTCGTTCGGCGTGATTGACGCAAAATCAATCTGGAGCGCATCCGACGGAAGAGGAGAAGCCGGCTCGGGCCGGTGGATGACAAACACTCGTTCGGCCGATTGTCCGGACGGCGTTTCCGCGCGAAAAACAACCCGGTTGTCGCCGTACGTCAAATCGAGCAAACCGACGAAGGCACCGTTCTCGTATACCTTTACCTCCTCACCGTTGACGAAGGCCCGGTTGGACGGATCCGTGCTGCCGGCAAACCGGTGCCGGGCACCCGCGAACGAACTCGAGTCTGCTTCCGGCACCACAACATCCAGGCGCGGGGTCTGCTGCGACGTCGCGGTTTCTGGAAACGAAATGATCAGAATCAGAAGAGCAGCGGCGACCACGCCTGCCGGTCGGACACGGAAAAAGCTGAACATATCCATAGAGTTGAGGCTTCAGATGCGCTGAGATTACTCAGTTCTAATGACTCCGTCCGTAAGAATCTCATTCTTTGCGAGAGACTAACACACGTCAGTCGGGCTGGAAGCGCTGCAAGTATAGAGCATCGGGTACATAATCGATCGCAATGAATCCGTGGTCGGTTGCGATGTGGCAGTCGTTGCACCCTCGGATGAGGTCCTGGAA
>CBFGXY010000383.1:0-1955 GCA_965652945.1 uncultured bacterium | reverse complement strand
CGGGCGGCCGAGTATGCCTTCGGTCTGGCTCGAAATCATGCCTTTGCGGACGGTAACAAGCGCGTGGCGCTTCTGGCAGTTCGGGCTTTTCTGTTTATCAATGGTATCCGCTTCGAGCCAGAGCAGGTTGAGACGGTAGCGGTATTCGAGAGCCTTGCCGCCGGGACGCTTGATCAGGCGTCGCTTGCGGCTTGGCTAGAAGAGAACTCGTCTCCCCGAACGTAGCTGCACAACATATATCGATCAGCCGCAACGGCGGAGGAAACTGAACGGGGCAGAGTAGACGCTCCGGGTGAGACGGGCAGGGCCGTGAAGCACGGTGTCGGCGCACACCGACGAGCGGTGTCCTAGACGGCTACTCATCATGTTCGACCAGGTGCCAGAGTAAAGAACGGCGGGCGAGTAGCTGGACGATCTCACGGTACGGCTCCCAGCTCTTGTCCACCGGATCCCCGACGTGAGCGAAGGTCGAAGCGCGGTAGTCGTTCCCTTCTCTCACCTCAATCACATAGCTAAGTCCGTCCAGCATCAATACTTCATCATCTGGCGGCAAAGATCGGATTCCTGCCTCGAGCAATTCCTGCCATAACGATGCAAGTCCCTCCTGATTCTCCGTTCGCGAGTCGTTGTAGAGGTACGGGCAACTCAGAGAGTACGTCGTTCCGGTGACGAATCCCGATTTGCTATGGCTACCCATGTGTCGCGTGGTGCTTATCTGGCAGCGCCGCCCCATCGTGCCAAGTACACAGGGAGGCAGAACACCCTCCGCCTCGGCGAGTGAGTCGGAGTCAGCCACTCGGTACTGCTGAACGTTGATCCGAACGAACTCCCACTCTCCGCCGCTACGCCGCAGCACCCCACCACTGGTGCCCACGAGGCCAAACCCAGCCCAAAATCGCACTTCTAAGTCATCTTCCGCCATCCGCTTCATGCGGAGATCGCCGAGTCTGGTGAGCTTGCCCCAATCGCGCGTGACATCAACGAGAAAGCTGTTGTCCGGCTCTGAAAGCACCCGTACCTGCGCTGATGACGGCAATGATATCAGGATACCGAGAATTAAGACGATGAATGTGCGCATTGAGAAAAGGCACTTAACGTTACATGAGTGATGCGGCGCACCATTTCGGCCGCTCGTTCTACGACGAAGAAACACCGGCCCTCGGAAAGAAGCAACCAGCTCGATCGGCGCGTCTGCTTGAACGACAGGTTATGCGCTCTTGTGTTACGGATCCTGGATCATGAGTCGCGGCAAGAACTCCTCTCCATTCCATTCATATTGAACCACCTCTGCTTGAATCCATTCTCGATAATTGTCGGTCACCGAATACGAATGCAACCGCCATTCCGGATTGACACTTGCCCCACACGCCACGAAAATGAGTGTCGAAGTTTCTTCGATCTTCTGCAATGCGCCTCCCTTGAATATCAAATATATCGATGCGCATCGGCCCCGCCTTCGGATTATCAATGACGAGCGAGACCGTATTCGTAGCTGGAATTGGGAAAACATCCACCTGCAATGCTCTGGCAGCGATCGGTAATGATTCAGTCGAAACAACCACTATATCAGCGTACTGAATCATCCTATTCGGCTCTATGTAACGGATACGGGGGTCGTTTGCGTAATCACGCACGACCGTGTCGTAATACATCTCATTACTAAAGGGTTGTGATGAGAAATCTTGCGCATAACGACGTGCTGCTCAGCTGCAAAACGTGACGCAGTCGGCTGAGCGGGGCAAGCAATCGCAGAGGCCGGGGCGCAGCACAACCATGTAGCGTTTCGTCGCCTGAAGACGCGGGTTGTGCGGCATTCCGCACCTCTGCCGGACTCACTTATGCCTCAGCGGTCGTCGGGTCGATGATCGCCATCACCTCCATGATCTCGATGGCAGGAAATCCCGCCTGCTGAGCGTGCTCGCCGATGAGGGCCTCGCTCGGCGCGATGTAGAGTC
>CBFGXY010000382.1:0-1977 GCA_965652945.1 uncultured bacterium | reverse complement strand
GGTCGTCGGTGCGACTGCACCAGAGGCTTTGAAGGACCTACGACTTCTCTGCCCACGCCTACCTTTTCTTGTGCCCGGTATCGGTGCACAGGGGGGAAGTCCGGAGGAGGTCGTACGCGCCGCCCACACCGATGAAGGACCCATCATCGTCAATAGCAGCAGAGGAATCATTTACGCATCCCCGGGCCGCGATTTCGCGGCTGCGGCTGAAACCGCCGCCCGAGAGCTTGCCGGACGACTCCGTTCCCAGGATTTATCTTAGTCTCGACGTTATATGCCCCACCTCTTCGTGTCTTACTAAATGTACCTCTCTCGATTTCAGTGATTGCGAGGAGGAATTGACAGGGATCATTATGAATGATGGGACGACGAGAGGATGCATATACATTCAATTCTGGAACAGCTACGTCTTCCACTGCGAACCGATGAGGACTGGCGAGATTATTTTTATCTCGAATCCGACGACGTCTACCATGTCTCACTTCAGGAGCCGTCGGCTTTAATACGTAGAAAGCTCCCCGAAGCGCTGGTTCAGGACATCTGGCAGAATCAAAACTTCGACCGGAACGATCTACAGACCGTAACCGGACAAGAGATTCAGATCGTTCGGCCGGGTCGCAGGAACACGGATGAAGGTCCAGATTTTTCAGGGGCCGTCCTTCGAATCGATGGGGTTGACTGGATCGGCGACGTCGAAATTCATGTTGCATCGGGCCAGTGGAACGATCATCGACACACGGAGGACCGGCTCTACAACAGTGTGATTCTTCACGTTACTCTTCATTCTGATGTCTGGACCGGCTCGCTCAAGCGAGAGGATGGCACAATCATTCCGGAGCTTGTCCTCTACCCGCGCCTTCTCGGCCCCATACGACATCTCGTTCATGACTTCCACCGCCGGATTGACGAACCAATCCTGTGCGCGGCGCAGTGGGATCAGGTGCCTGAGGCCCTCGTCCGATCCTGGTTTGATGAACTGTCCCGAAAGCGGCTGTCAAAGCGTGCGCGGCATGTTCGGGTTGACTCCGAGTTCGGTTTTGACGCCGATCAGTATTTATATGAACGAATATTTGCCGCCCTTGGCTACGCGAAAAACTCAGACCCGATGAGGGATCTGGCAAGACGGCTCTCTCTGCGTTTCGTTGTCAATGAACTGGCCGATGACGACCTCGAAGCATGCTTCCTGGGCGTAGCAGGGCTTATTCCCCAACCGCAACACCTTCTGGACGCCGATCGGGAGACCGCCGATTATGCAATGGCTCTGCGAGAACGCTTCGAACGCCTGAGACATATTCATAATCTGGACGAATGGCCCCGCGAACGATGGAGGTTCTTCCGCCTCCGTCCAAACAACTTTCCGCCGTTACGAATCGCTCAGGGATTAACACTTCTGAAACGAGATGGTCTGATCAGAAACCGGCCCCTAAACCGGCTCCGTGCCGCCGCAATCTCTACCCAACCACTCCGCAATCTTCGAAAAGCGTTTTATATCAGGCTTCCCGATTTCTGGAAGCGGCACGTCAGACTTGAGAAACCAACATCGATGGTTAATACCGAGTTGGGCATGCAGCGAATCGACGTGATTCTGGTCAATGCGGTTCTACCGGTTCTCGCGCGAATGGCCACGAATCTGAATGACTTGCAGCTCCAACAAGCGGTACAGAACGTAATGGATGATCTCCCACCCGAGTTTGATGAAGTTGTACGACGGTTCAAAAGCCTGGGTACGAAGCCGAGAGCCGCACGGGATGCCCAGGCCATGCACGAGCTTTACTCGAGCTACTGCCTGCACGCACGCTGCCTGTCATGCAAAATCGGTCAATTCCTGCTCAGTAAGCACGGAGCACCATGAGTTCTCACGTTCCGATTTCCCGAAACGGCGCTTGCAGATATCCCGATGCACCATCATGGAAATTGTCCATTCCTATGCGCAATCACACCCGCTTCTCAACATACCGGCTGCTTAACTTTTCTCGA
>CBFGXY010000381.1:0-1980 GCA_965652945.1 uncultured bacterium | reverse complement strand
CACGCCTTCGACGACTGGCGCCACGGCGTTCCTGATCATCCGGAAAGATGGGGAGTGACTCTCTTCACTCTGGATGATACTCCACTGGGTGACGTCGAGGTGCGTTCGACCTCAGCGCCGTCGGCCGATGCCCCGGAACCGCACGAAATAGCTGCGACCGGCGGCCCGAACCTCGTGAATCTAACGCGTGTGGGGAATGATACATCGCTGGTACAGGCATTTACCATCGATCAGACCTCCGATCTCCATGTGCAGGCACTGGGCGAGATTACGCTCACGAACCGTTATGATTACGGCTGGATAGAGAATGCCGAGAGCGGCGAAGTTGTCTGGCAAATGGAGCATGAGAACACCCAGCCAGGCGGAGGCGCCGATCGGAACCGCATGTTCGATGGTGTCATCAAATTACCACCCGGACGATATCGGGCATATTTTCGAACCGATTTCTCCCACGCCTACGACGATTTTCGCGAGCGAGAGCGGCCCGTTGATCCCGAAGCCTGGGGAATCTCAATTCGCCGTCTACCTTAACCTCTTTGCGCATTGGCAGAAAGACGTACCATCGAAGTATCCATCCCGCTGAAGGAGGACCTGCACGAGTTTTTGATCGCAGAACTGGTCGAGCGGGATTTCGAAGCGTTTCAACAAGATGATCATGTGTTGAAAGCTTATGTGCCCGCCTCGCGTTGGAACGATGTCACACGCCAGTGGCTCGAGGAATGGCTGGTGGGGAATGGTCTCGAACCAGAAATGGTAGAGAGGGATTACGAGCCGACGAACTGGAATCAGAAATGGGAAGAAACCGTGCAGCCGATCGCGGTCTCGCATTTTCTTATAAAGCCCACCTGGTCGGAGATTCCGGAGGAGCATCGCGACAAGCTGTTGCTCGAGGTCGATCCGAAGATGAGTTTCGGAACGGGATATCATGAGAGTACGAGACTCATGCTCCGGCTGATGTCTCATGTAGACTTTACGGAAACCCGTGTGCTCGACGCCGGAACGGGAACGGGAATCCTTGCCGTGGCCGCCGCCAAATCCGGCGCGCGATATGTACTGGCCTTCGACATTGATGAATGGTCATATCAGAATTGTCTGGAGAATTCGTACCTGAATGATGTAGCGGATCGCATCGAAGTGAAGATGGGTGGGATGGAGGCGGTCCCGGCCGAGCAGAAGTATGACGTCATACTGGCCAACATTCAGTTGAACGTGCTGGTGGACTCACTGCCGGTCTTCCAGCGGCACCTGGCCGAGAACGGCCGCCTGATCCTGTCGGGCCTCATGCTTCATGACCGGCCCAAGATGGAGGCAGCGCTGCGCAGCCATGGATTCCACATCGAACGTGACCTGGTTGAAGGTGACTGGTGGGCGGTGACAACCTATATCAGATCCGCATAAAGACGACCCCCGCGACCCGGACGCAATGCAGACATTTTTGTCTTCATTTGATCTTGGCGCGGTAGACTTCTCTTTCCGGGACCCGCGAGCCCTGACTCTTCGTAGGGCCTGTCGGCAGTACCTTCTGATTTTCCGAACCCGACGAACACACGTCGCGCAATTGTTATGATCACCGTAGAGAACGTAGTCCAGGCACTGACCCGAGTTGTGGAACCCGACAGCGGTAAGGACTTGATACGCCTCAATCTTGTCCGAGACCTGAAGATTGAAGGTAATGACGTCTCTTTTACGGTCGTTGTAAAGGACCCTACGTCAGATTTTGCCCGCGAGGTAGGTGATGTTTCCACAAAGGCGGTCCACCAGTTTATGCCAGAGGCAAAGGTCAAGGTCGAGATCGACAGCGCAATGATCGGCATCGGACAGACGCCGGCCGGCGCAGGTGGACAATCGACTATTGAAACCGGCGCCACGAATCTTATTGCGGGTGCCTCGGGCAAAGGTGGCGTTGGAAAAAGCACCGTGGCAGAGAATCTGGCAGTGGCGCTTGCGCCGGAAGGCTATGATGTCGCCCTCGCCGACACC
>CBFGXY010000380.1:0-1982 GCA_965652945.1 uncultured bacterium | reverse complement strand
AGGCCGATCTTTTCGGCCAACCGTGTCGTCGAGATGCGGGCGTCTTCCTGCAGCAGGAGTTCTCCTATAATGATATCTATTACCTGACGGCGGGCGCCCGGTATGACTTTGCGAGCACCTACGGAGAAGAAGCAGGTAACATCTTCTATCCGCGTGCCGACCTCTCTGTGCGCCTTGATCAGTTTGATTGGGCACCGCAGAGCTTTAATCTTTTGAAGCTGCGGACTGCGTACGGTGAATCAGGACAGCTTCCTGGTGTTTATGACGGGCAGGCGCTGCTTTGGACAGCCGCGCCTTCGGGCTACGGCGGTGCCGGTGCAGTCCTCGGGCGCGTCGGCGATCCAAATATCAAGCCTGAGCGTATTACCGAGTGGGAGATCGGTGTCGACACGGAGCTCCGCGGAGGTTACGGCCTTGAGCTAACGCACTTCCGTACGTGGTCCAACGACGCACTCGTCGGACGTCTGCAGCCACTCTCTTCCGGACTGACGTCGAACGCGGTTCAACAAAACGTCGGGTCGATCAAGGGATGGGGTGTAGAAGCCATGGTCTACGCAACACCGATTCGTAACCGGAATACGACACTGGATCTGTCAGCTACATTCACGTACCAGGACACGGAGGTCTCAGATCTTGGAGGTGAGGAGCCGACATTCATCTATGACGGCTTTAGCCGAAATGTCATCACGGAGGGTGTTGGACGGCGGTACTTCTACCTCCCTGTTGTAGCTGGGGCACTCTTTAACGAGGATGGATCGTATGCGGGCGTTGAGTTAGTAGAGGGCGGAGCACGGCAGGTGATTGGATCGCCGCTGCCCATTTACGCGGGCGCCATCACGGCTAACCTTCGCTTTGCGCGTCATTTCACGCTAAGTGTGCAGTCAGACTATGCGCTCGGCCATTACGTATACAATGGCACACTGCAGTTCAGCTCAAGTCCTACCTCGACAGCACCGAATAACGTTCAACTTATTCGCCTCCGCAGACAGCTGGGAATGCCCATTGCCGACGCGATCCCGTCGAGCGTATACGATGATTTGGAGCCGCTACCAGTAGGATCGCAAGAGTATCGCGAGGCCGCCCACGCGTTTGCCCGGGAGATGAACGAGCACTCGAACCACGTCGAGCCTGCAGATTTCCTCAAGCTGCGTGAAGTCGGTCTATCTTTCGATGCCACCAGTCTGATTCGTGGAACTCAGTTTGGAAATCATGTCCGTACACTTCGCTTCGCGATTTCGGGCAGAAACCTGTTAACGACTTCGAAATACTCGAACCCCGATCCCGAGATCAACCAGACGGGAGCACGGGATTCGGGTATGTCTCAGGACTTCCTCACACTGCAGAGCCCTCGCACGTACAACTTCTCGGTTAGCATCGGATTCTAAGAGGCAGTCAGGCCGGAGGCTTAGGCCTCCGGCACTTACCTCCCGATTCCCGAGAATAACATTCGATATATATCAGATGAAACGATTTCTCAATACAGCCCTCGCTGGTGCACTTATTGCCGTTTTTGCGGCCGGGTGCGATGACTTCGTGCAGGGTATCGACGATCCGATCGATCAGATTCCGGATCCGGCCCTCACTGATGAGAGCCAAGTGCAGTTTTTGGAGAACGGCATCAAGCAGCGCTTTTCTCTCGGATGGGGGATGACCCAGGTCCTTGCCGAAGCTCTTTCCGACGCATTCGTGTTTGGTGGCTCTAACGCCACGTTCCCGACCTTCGAAGAGGCCGATGAGTGTGCGTTCCTGAGGGACAACAACTCCAGCAGTAACGCCATGGCACGGATCGGTCAGGCCGCCTACCTGGCTGACAACCTCATTGAGCGGATTTCTGACATTGGTTCGTTCGAGAGCGAAGCGCGGCGCACCTCAGGCCTCTACACGGCCAACCTTTATGCTGGACTCACTCGATTCCAGTGGGCAGCATATTATGGGCTTGAGCCGACCCAGGGTGGTGGCTTCGACGTCACTGGTGAAAGATC
>CBFGXY010000379.1:0-2005 GCA_965652945.1 uncultured bacterium | reverse complement strand
GATCGAGGTACGATTTTTCTGGATGAGATTGGGGAGATGCCGGCCGCGGCGCAGGTCAGACTCCTTCGGGTTCTCGAGACGGGCGAGTTCAGCCGGGTCGGATCGAGTACGATCCTTCGGTCAGATGCACGAATCATAGCGGCGACGAATAAAAACCTTGGCCGCGAAGTGCAGGCGGGGCGATTTCGGGAAGATCTCTACTACCGCCTCAGCACGGTCATCATTCAGGTACCGCCCCTTCGTGAACGCCGGGAAGATATTCTCCCGATACTTCAGTCGTTTCTGCATCGTTCAGCTCAGAAGTACAACTCTCCGATGCGCCGGCTCGACGCCTCGGCGCGGGAACTGCTCGAGAATTATCACTGGCCGGGTAACGTACGCGAGCTGCGCAATCTGGCAGAGCAGATCGTCGTACTCATGAGAGGTGAGACGATATCAGCGGACGATATCCGCCCGCACTTGCGGGGCATTACCGCTGACATGGGCAGCTCGGATCTCGTTCCGATGAAGCTGGAATCGTTCAATGGCGGTTCCGACGCCCGAGAGCGCGAACTCATCTACCGTGCGCTCCTCGAACTCCGGATGGAAGTCCGCGAAATGCGCCGCGAACTCGACAGACTCGCCGGGGCGGGAGATTTCTCAATGCCCGCCGAGGCCTTCGACCCTCGACGCGGCGATCGACGTGACCTGGTGGTCATCAGGCGATCGGATGGATCTGGCGATTTTCCGGCGCACATCGAGGATGTCGTCTATGAAATAGAAGCAGAGGAAGACGAAAATCAGTCCGATGGGGAAGTAGTCGAGCAGGAACGTCACTCTGTCTCTGGATTCCATATCGACGAGAACGCACCTCTTCCCACCATAGAGGATGCAGAACATGCGCTGATCATGGAGGCACTCAGACGGCATGACGGAAACCGACGGCAGACGGCAAAGGCTCTTGGGATTTCGGAGAGAACGCTCTACCGCAAACTCAAAAACGCCGAACTGGAGGCAGATGAGTCATGACGGCACGACTTGCGACGCTGCTGATGATTGGCATCGTGTCGGGATGCGGCTACTATAGTTTCACGGGAGCGACCATCCCCGCGCACCTCAACTCGGTGGCAATTCCACTTGTGGAGGATCTCAGCATCTCAATCGCCGACGACCTGGACGAACGGCTTACGCGTCTTTTTACGGACCGATTCGTGGGCCAGACGCGGCTGCAATTGGCTGTGGATGAATCAGACGCCGATGCGCTGCTCGCGGGGCGCATCGAGCGAGTGACGGTTGCGCCGGTAGCCGTTGGCGGGGGTGACAAGTCGACGCAAAACCGCGTAACAGTGACCGTACGCGTGAGCTACCTCGATCAGGTCCAGGATGAAGAAGTGCTGGACCGAACCTTCACCGCGTCGGTAAATTACGACCCGACGCTTGGTGATGAACGTGAGGCGGAGACGGCCGCCATCGTGAGCGCCCTCGAAAATATCGCGGACGACGTCTTTACGGCGGCCACGTCGAACTGGTGAGGTGCGAACCGAAAAACTCTTACCGTCGATGGATACATCCACGCCTCCAAACATCATCCCGCACAGCTACGAATGCTGCGTTCCGGAAACCGGATCCCGACCTCAGCCTCTTGCCGGGCAATCCTTTTTGCGCCGGGACCTTGTCTTCGTACTTTCAAATTAACACGAACGGTCTCATGACATGCCGGTAGAATACGTTCAGAAAGCCATCGACCTGCTGCAACAGGGGCGCGCCGAGCAGGCGGTGCCACTGCTCGAAGATGTGGTAGAGACGCTTCCCGCCTATGCCGGAGCCTACGTACTGCTGGCGCGTGCGTATGAGGCGGGCGAGCGCTGGCCGAAAGCACAGCATGCATGGAGCAACGCATTACTCCTGGTTCCTGACAGTCCGGTCGCCACGGAAGGAATCAAGCGATCACTCCGCCAGGGACAGGTGCCATCACGTCCTGCCGCGACCGACGCCGACACGTTTTCGCAAGTTGAACACCTTCATC
>CBFGXY010000378.1:0-2007 GCA_965652945.1 uncultured bacterium | reverse complement strand
GTGATGAATTCATCGCCCGGTCCGAGACCTGCAACCATCGCTGCAATCTGAAGCGCATCGGTACCGTTACCTACGCCTATGCAGTGCGCACCCTCGAGAAACTCCGCCAGCTCCTGCTCGAACCGGCTAACCCCCTCGCCGCGGATAAAAGCGCCCTCATCGATGACCCGGTGAATAGCGGCATCGATTTCTTCCTTGATCTCCACATATTGACGGTGGAGATCAACCATTTGAATCTTCGGACCGGTCATTCCAGGGACTCCGGCAGTCTTTGTGCAGGATCAACTTCACGGCCCGGACGCGCAGGAACTCCTATGTGAATGCGCCCCGGCTGTGCATCAGACGTCAGCACTGCTCCGGCTCCTACGACGGCCTCCTCGGCGATCGTACGGTTGGGGAGAACGACGGCACCCACGCCAAGGCGTCCCCCACGCCGAATCGTGACACCGCCGAAATGTTTGAACCGCTCCTCCGTACGGCCCAGGAAATTGTCATTGCTCGTCAACACGCCCGGTGCGATGAAAACGTAATCACCTACATTCGACCCGGCCGATATGTAAGCATTCGTTTCGATCTTACAGCGGGTGCCGATCGAGCACCGATTCTCAATGGCTACCCCTCGTCCGACGATCGTGTACGGTCCGATTTGAACCTGCTCTCGAATGGTAACCAGATCTGCAACCATTACATGATCAGCAATCGTGCTACCTGCATAGATTACGGCGCCTGATCCTATCAACACGCCATCCCCGATCGTTGCCGGGCCGAACGAGCGTTCATCGGTCATTACACTCGCGCGGGCCTTCATGGGCTGCTTTCCGATCGAAGCGTGATCGTCTATTCGGACGCCGTTGCCGATGCGCGTCCCACGCCGAATCACAACGTGATGTCCGATGCGGCAGTCTTTACCGATTACTACATCGTCTTCGATGACGACGTAATGACCAATGACCGTCGACTCATCAAGCTCGACCGAGTCAGCTATGCGGGAATGTTCGTACATAAACTACGGGCGCATCGAGAGAAATTAGCAGCCGATCCCATCGTTGGATCGATCGTAAGATCCCCGGGCCTCGAGTCCACACCGGCAGACATTGGACTCGGCCATGGTTCGGGCAGATCTTGATCTATTAAGATCGGGGCACCATACGAAAATGGCGACCCTGAAATGAATCAAGGTCGCCATTGGTCGATGATCGGAACCGATTAGAGGGTTTCGATGAAGTGCTCAGCGGGCTGCTTGTAGCTGCCGAATGCTGCGTTGCGGTACGCTTCCTTGGCCTCTGCGATGTTGCCCATATAGCGAAGCGCTTCACCCTTCTCGAAGTAGAAACGAGCTTTGTCCGTACGGCTGCCCGTGTGCATTTCGAGCCCCTGGTTCAGCAGTGCGACGGCACGCTCGTGTTCGCCGAGCAGGTTGTGAGCAGATGCCAGGTAAAAGTAGGTGTTGGCATCCGGCTCTACGTATTCCTGCATTTGCTCGAGATACTCGATAGCGGCACGCGCCTGGCGGGCACCCGCATTGTCCTGAGCCAGCTGAGCGGACGCTAACGGCTGGAAGTGGCTTCGGATGGCTTCTTCCGCACGACGAGCGACATCGCTGTCGCCTGCGGTTTTCCCACTATTCAGCGCACGTACGTACATCCCGAGGGCATCATCGGCCCGATCCATACGCTGATAAGCCATGCCCTTGCCGAGCATGTTGTTGACATACGATGAGTCGACGGAAAGACCCTTATCAAAAGCCGCAACGGCTGCCTGATGGTTTCCGGACTGCAGATTCTGCAGACCTTCCGCATAGGCTACGCGGGGCAGATACTGATTTGCCCTCTGAGCGGTCTCTTTTGCTGTTGGGTCCTCGAGCTGTGCTCCAATGCGCGCTGCGCGCTCGAAGTTTGTATATGCCGTGCTGAAATCACGAGCCTGGTATGCCGTGACAGCCGCCTCCCAGGACTCCTTGAGTTGCTCGGTGCGGGCAGCCACGTCATCCTGTGCGTACACTTGCGT
>CBFGXY010000377.1:0-2042 GCA_965652945.1 uncultured bacterium | reverse complement strand
GATCGAATTGATGAACCAGCGTGCGTTCTCGAACTTCGTTCTGAGGAATTTCCGCGTATCGTCGTCGTAGCCGTTGCGTGCCTTGCCTTTCTGCTCCCCGGAAAGCTCCTGCAACATCTGGCGGTACGGGCGCGAGATATGCAATTGCGGTGCATTCTTCCCGTTCAGCGTGATGATGAAATCATCATCTACGAATTCAACCGCAAAATCGGGTGTGATGTAATTCTGCTGCGCGCTGAACTCTCCTTCGCCAGGCTTTGGATTGAGGCGGTTCTGGATGAGCTCGTAGGCGTCCTTGAGCTCCTCTTCGGTAATGTCGAGCCGCTTCATGATGGCGCTGAAGTGCTTCATCGTGAAGTTCTTATAGGCGCGTTCAAGCATTTCAATCGCTACGTCCCGGCCCGTTGTATCCTCCGGAAGGGCATATAGCTGGACGAGCAGACATTCCCGCAGGTCTCGTGAGGCAATGCCGATCGGATCCAGTTGCTGCACCTTCTTCAGGACAACCTCGACGTCCTCCTCGTCCATCTCGATCCCGTAGTTGAAGATGATATCGTCGACGATGGACTCCAACGGTCTGCGTAGGTATCCGTCATCATCGATGGATCCAATGATCTGTTCGGCCGCAACCATTTCACTTTCTTCGAGGTCGAGGAAAGAAAGTTGGTCCCGGAGGTGTTCGGTCATGCTGACGCGCGCCGGCATCGGCATTTCCCGGTCGTCCTCGTCCTGGCTGTAGTCTACCCTTGCCTTGTAGCCATAGAGGTCGTCGGCACTGTTGAGATACTCATCCCAGTCGAACTCTTCTTCCTCGTATTCTTCTTCCGTCTCGGTCGTCTCCTCGGTTACCTGTGCGTCCTCATCTTCCTCGATCCCTTCCTCCAATAGGGGATTGCTCTCGAGTTCGGCTTTGATGCGTTGCTCGAGTGCAAGCGTTGGCAGCTGCAGCAGCTTGATATACTGAATCTGCTGCGGAGACAGCTTTTGCTGTAAAGATTGTTTTTGCTGGAGATTCAGCATGCGACAAACAAATTAAACACCGAGTCCGAGAACCTCTCGTCGTTCTTCAATCGCTTTGCGGAACCGATTATACCAGTCTTCGCCGTACTTACGGGTCAGCGGCTCCTTGAGGAAATCAGCCAGTAGAATGCCGTTTCGAGCGCCATTTCTGCGACCAGGTTTGCAGATGTCGATCTTCTCATAGTTGAGCGATTGCATCTCGCCGTGATCTGCGACCCGGATCGGATACAAGTGACACGAGACTGGTTTTTCAAAGTCTGTTTTGCCTTCGAAGTACGCCTTCTGGATGGCGCATTTGGCCACCTTCCCCTCGTAGGTGACAAAGACACACTCGGCTGAGCCTACACAGGTGGTCGCATACTTGCCGGGTGCGATTTCCTCCCAGACTCCATCTTCCTCGATAACCTCGAGCGCTTCGGGCCGAAGGTCCTTGCGCACGATGGGCAGGACCTCTTCCAGACGTGCGCGCTCGTCTGCCTCCACCGGCGCGCCCGATTCGCCCTGGACGCAGCACGCCCCGAGACATGCACCGAGGTTGCATGCGAAGTGGGAGTCCAGAAGATCATCCGAAACGAGAATGTTGTCTACCGCAAACATAGTGCCTTAACGTATTGTGAGCGGCCGGTCTTGTCAACCGCGCCGAGATTAAAGCAGCCATTACAGAGAAAATGTTACGTAGATCCATCTCCTTATCGATGGGATCGGTGCGGTCACGTGAGCGTGTACGTACCTTGTCGTGATCCCTCACCCACTAATCACTCTTCAATGGATTCTCCGCGCGCAGAGCCGCTTCACCATGGTCGCAGGTCCTCCGAAGAAGACCTTGAGAAAGTTCTCCGTCCAACGACCCTGGATGAATTTATCGGCCAGCAGAAGATTAAAGATAATCTCGGGGTCTTCGTACGGGCCGCACTTCAGAGGGGAGAGACACTCGATCATGTGCTTCTTTCTGGTCCGCCGGGACTGGGCAAAACCACCCTCGCCTACATCATTGCCGAGGAGATGGGCGCGGGCATCAAGAC
>CBFGXY010000376.1:0-2044 GCA_965652945.1 uncultured bacterium | reverse complement strand
CATCCCCAGCCTCTTCCCCCGAATATTGTGCAAACGGGCGGTTGTCGGCAAGCATGATGTAGGATGTATGAGCATAGACATAATCTGCGTCGATGATACGCTCATTGATTTGCGGATCGAAGTTGAGATCCGTCGTCTGAAGAATGGTTGCTTCGGTAGAGAGCATTGCGCCCGCCTCGAGCAGGGCCGGAAGTCCCCCATCTACGATGGCGACGTTGGGGTGCCCGAGTACGTCGAGCGTCAGATACGTGCGAGCCGCTGCCAGTGCGTCCATGTCGCCACGGGCAATATCTGAATAGATGATCACCCGGCCGTTTCCATCCACGCCGGCCGACTGAAACAAAGCAGTCAGTTCCTCGACTGGAGGTAACTCGGCGGGAAGTCCGTCTCGAGTCACGATAATGGAAGAGAGCGGGATAAATTGAGCATCCTGGAGATGGCCCTCATCAAACGCAGTTTCGTCCGTTCCTACATGAAGAAACGTGACGCCGGGTGACCCGATGAGCTCGATTGCAGATTCTGCGCTGATGAAGACGTCAGCGCTCGAAAGCTTCTGCGCCTGGGACTCAGAAGCACCAACCAGTAGAACAAGAGCGGCAAACATCGAAAGTGTGCGCATTGCGGTAGCGTGTTGGTGAGAACTGGTAAGAGGACGAGATTTAGCCGGAAGAACACCTGACGCATCGTTCCGTAGCGAAGTCGCCTCGCATGTCATACGTCTGAAGTGTAAGATCAGTGTTTCGGCAGACCTCGGTACGTGACGATCTTGTTTTCTCACTTGCATTCGTCACTGATGATGTTCCTGGCCGCCGTATCCTCAACGGAGGACTTACATGCGCGAATGTCATCCATCATCCAGGCTCGAAATGGAAGGTCCCAAGGTCTTTGATTTTACACACCGAGTCAGATGGTCGGAGGTCGATGCCAATCGGCATATGCGCAATACCGCCTTCTCTGAGATCTGCATAGACGCTCGGCTGAGTTTTCTGGCCATGAATGGATCAGGTGCCGAACTATTCGACGAACTGCAGGTCGGGCCCGTGCTAATGCGTGAAGATATCAGATATCGGAGAGAGGTTTATCTGGATGAAGTGGTCTCTGTACAACTTACGGCAGCAGGACTATCAGACGACGCTTCACATTGGAGCGTCAAACATCACATCACGAAGGAGAACGGCAAGACGGCGGCAATTCTTGTCGCCACTGGTGGCTGGTTTGACCTGAAAAAACGTAAGCTGATCGTTCCACCGGAGCCGACGGCCGACGCCCTCCGGCGGCTTGAGCCGGACCGGGAGTTCGAAGCATTGCCCTCACTAATCCGACGTTATGGTTGAGATATTCCAGCGCATGCTTATTGCGATTCCTGACGCCTTGTAGCTTGGGAAGAGGCGGTGTTGGTCTCGGCGTAGATTCGACGCGACCGGGTAGCAGCGAGGCCCAGGTACCGGTTATTTCGACTTCTCGGTGATGTGATGAGTGAATATCATGAGGTGACTCATAATCATCCGACCACGGATACCTTTCCGCGAACGTATCATTTCGACGTGTTGTTCAATGTTCATGCCGTCTACCATTCCACCGTCACTACTAACCATTCTCCTTTTCGCCATCGTATTGACTGGCTGCGAGGCTGACCTCGCGCAGGATTCAGTCGACGAGCAGGGCGCAGTCACGATCGAATTCTATATTGCATCGGATTCCGCATCTCCAGGTCTTGAAGTGCATCAGGTAAGAGGTGAAGACCGGTCACTTTACCTGTCCGACATGCCGTTTCTGACGCTATCTGATATCGAGCGAGGGGAAGTCGCAGAGAGTGATTACGGAGACGGACTGCGGCTCATACTCTCGGATGAAGGCCGTGAGGAACTGATGCAGGCAACATCGGCAAATGTTGGAAGACCGATGGCGATCGCCATCGACGGAGTCGTGGTCAGCGCGCCGCAAGTAAGGGCACCGATCGACTCCCGCGAACTGCTCGTGACCGGTTCACTCGAGCGTTCAGAGATCGACCGGATCGTAGCGTCGGTCAACGCTGACCCTTCCT
>CBFGXY010000375.1:0-2052 GCA_965652945.1 uncultured bacterium | reverse complement strand
ATGTCGCGAGGCTTGAGGTCGCGCTCGAGCAATAGTCGCATCGCCTCACCCGCACGGATGCACTCCTCGCGCTTCTGCGGGTCCTCGGCCGGCGTCGACGACGAATACGGGAGCGACATCCCCATCGCCTCGATCGCAGAAGCCATCGTATTGGCGGTATACATCCCACCGCATGCACCGGCGCCCGGGCAACTGCTCGATACGATCGCCTGCCTCTCCTCCTCGGTTATCGATCCGGCCAGATACTCCCCGTACGACTGAAACGCCGAAACCACGTCGCGCGGCTGTTTTCCGCCACCGAAGAACGTGCAGCCTGGTTTGATCGTGCCACCGTAAACCATGAGCGAGGGCCTGTTCAGGCGGCCCATCGCCATGATGCATCCCGGCATGTTCTTATCGCAACCCGGGATCGTGATGAGTCCGTCGTACCATTGCGCCGACACGACAGTCTCGATGGAGTCGGCGATAATATCGCGTGACTGCAGCGAGTAGCTCATGCCGTCGGTGCCCATGCTGATGCCGTCGGAGACGCCGATCGTGTTGAACCGAAGGCCCACAAGATCTGCCTTGGCCGTGCCTTCCTTGACGGCCCCTGCCAGATCGTTAAGATGCATGTTGCACGTATTGCCTTCCCACCAGTTCGATACGATGCCGATTTGCGGTTTGGCGAGGTCGTCTACACTGAGGCCTGTGCCGAGCAACATGGCCTGGGAAGCGCCCTGGCGACGGACCTGCGTGATACGACGACTGTACTTATTGAGAGGCTCGGACATCGGGAGCGTAATGGAGAAATGAGATGCAGAAATGACTTGAGCCGGCCGATTTCGCTAATTTCCGGCTGCAACGGTTAAAGATCCGCCTCTCCAACTGGGGAGTCAAGGGAAGAGACGGGTGAGTGAGGGTGTGAAACCAAAGATCTACCACAGCATTGCGCCGCCCACTCCAAACTTCCATTCTCCCCCGTCTGCCGCTTTGTCGAAAAGCTGAGACCCCCGTCGACTACAGAGTAAATGACGGGAGCATGCGGAGGCTGAGTCCACCTTCCGTCTGGACAACATGCAATCATAAACAGATGGAGAGGTGAAGTCGATGCAAGTCATGGTATTGGTGAAAGCAAGCCAGGAGTCGGAATCGGGGCAGATGCCCACCGAGAGCGAACTTGCGGAAATGGGCAGCTTCAACGAGAAGCTGGTCGACGCAGGAGTGATGGTCGCGGGTGAGGGTCTTCATCCGTCGTCTCGTGGCGTACGCATCCGGTTTGATGGTTCAACACGCACCGTGATCGAGGGGCCGTTCGCCGAGACGAAGGATCTGGTATCGGGATTCTGGATCTGGAACGTCGAGTCGATGGAGGAAGCGATCCGCTGGCTGAAACAGGCGCCATTCGATGGTGGAGCGGAGGTGGAAATCAGGCCGATCTTTTCTGAAGAGGATTTCGGCGAGTCGTTTACGCCTGAACTCCGAGAGCAGGAGCGACGGCTCCGCGAGCGCTCGGCTTCGATCTCCAAGTCATAATCGAGAGTCCTCACATTGCCTAACACACTGAAATACCGATGAAGCTCATTCCCTACCTCAATTTTGCAGGCAATTGCCGCGAGGCGATGGAGTTCTATGCCTCCGTATTGAATGCCGAGATCGTTTCCATGCAGACACACGGCGAAAGCTCGATCGCAGATCAAGTGCCGGCAGAACATCGTGATGCCATCCTGCACGCCAATATCAAGGTTGGCGACTTCGACCTGATGGCCTCGGACGCACCGCCCGGTACCGACATCCGGCCGGGAAGCACGCACGTCGTAGTCGCTGTTGATTCGGTCGAGGAAGCGAAACGAATCTTCTCTGCGCTTAGTGATGGGGCGACGATCACGATGCCGCTGGAGGAGACGTTCTTCTCGAAGGGATTCGGGATGCTGACAGACCGGTTCGGGACGCCGTGGATGGTCGATGTGGCAGACGAAACGTAGGACCCGGTCCCGAAGGGTGTACCACCGTAGCCCAGAGCAGAGCCTTGGAAAAACTCCAACCGTGCGATTAGGCCGCCCTTTCAGGGCT
>CBFGXY010000374.1:0-2055 GCA_965652945.1 uncultured bacterium | reverse complement strand
CTGGCTGGCAATCATTTTCGCTCTCGTTCTGGCCCTCACAGGGTGGGGCTTCGGGCCGATGAAGCGGGCTGAATTACGAGCACAGTCAGGAGATCTGATCCGGCCCGGTTCAAAGCCCATGATTTCCGAAGAAGTGGCGAACATCGAACCGGTGGAAGGTGCTACGCAAAGTGCCGCTAACCTCATGGTGCCCATCGGTGTAATGGTCGTAATGATCTTTGTATCACTCTTCATTACGGGCGATGGAAATTTGATGCAAGGCAGCGGTTCTACATCCGTTTTGTGGGCGGTATCGGCCGCAATCGGTGTGGGAGCTATCATGTACACCTTGCCACTGGGGAGACGGCCTATCATGTCGCTCAGTGAGTCGACGGATTACGTGCTGAAAGGATCGAGCGGCCTGGTCGGAGTCACCATCCTGATCGTGTTTGCCTTTGCCCTGGGACAGGTGTCGCGTGAACTGGAGATGGGGCCGTATCTCGTGGGCATAATTGGGGAGGGCGTACCGGTCTGGTGGCTACCGGCTCTGGTATTCGTCGTGGCTTCCCTGGTATCCTTCACCCTGGGATCGTCCTGGACGGCGTTTGCAATCATGATCCCGATTGCCCTTCCCATCGCTGAAGGGTTGGACATCAACGCCGCGCTCATGCTTGGTGCGGTGCTGTCGGGAGGCGTGTATGGAGACCACGCATCGCCGTTGTCGGATACAACGATCATCTCGTCAATGGCTGCCGCGTGTGATCATATCGACCACGTCAATACGCAGCTGCCGTATACAATCGTCGTAGCGGTCGTTGCCGTCGTCATGTACCTCGGAGCGGGATTGATCTACGCCTGAACGAAGCGTTCGGACCGGCCGGTCCTGCAGAGCCAAACCTCGGGGAGGAAATGCTGCACGCATGTATTGCCGTGCACGATCGCCCGAATCGGACCTTCCGAAACCAACCATGTTGAGTCGGTCGCATTGAAAAATGCTGCGATCGGCCTTCGATGGAAGGAACGTCTTCAGAACCGGATTCTATAATCTCTTCAAGATACCGGCAGTCCGACGCGGCCACACTTATCCAACCATCCGGAAATGTTCGGCACAAAAATATTTGAAACCTGGCCGGCGGTTCTAACGGGTGCAGGATGCTTCGGAGCGCTCTACGGCCTCGTAGTTTTGATGTCGGACAAGTTGATGTTCGATATGGAGGGCGTTTCCTGGGAGGCTGCGGGCATTACGATGCTGGCGTTCGTTGGATATATCGGGGTGGCTCTACTTATTCGTCAGAAGCCGTCTGAATAGGTTGAAGCTCAGCAGGGCATTTTCTTATAAAGTATTGGAAGCGGTTCCAAGATGTTCAAATAATCTCGATCAAAGGAGGATCATATGACAGATAACGGGACGCAGAATATGGTCAACGACGAGCTCTCTGCTTATGAGCGAGCCGCTCAGGAGGGTGTCGACCCGCGTTGTATTCCACAAAACCTGGAGGCGCCACCGCCTGTCGGAGACGAAATCGAGTATCCTGAATACTCTCAAGAGGATCATGATATCTGGCGGACGCTCTTCGAGCGTCAGATGGCCATGCTACCGGGAAGGGCTGGTGAGGCATATCTGAATGGTATACAGGTGCTGGGTATGACCCCCGACCGACTTCCGTCCCTGGCGGATATGAGTCGTCGCCTCGAGAACGCGACAGGCTGGAAGGTCGCCCGAATTCCGGGCCTGCTTCACGAACGAGATTTCTTCGACCTGTTGGCCCGGCGCATTTTCCCTTCTACCGACTATATCAGGGGGCGAGAGGAACTCGACTATACACCCGCGCCCGACTGTTTCCACGACATGTTCGGGCACATGCCGATGCTGAGCGAGCCTGCCTTTGCTGATTTCTACCAGCTTTTCGGCAAGGCTGCGCTTCGAGCCGAGGGCAAAGATCGTCCGCGATTAGAGCGCTTTCACTGGTTTACGGTCGAGTTCGGCCTTATTCGGCAGGATGAAGGGATGCGAATCTTTGGAGCCGGAATACTTTCATCGAAGAACGAAGTGACGCACGCCTTGTCAGGAAAAGT
>CBFGXY010000373.1:0-2060 GCA_965652945.1 uncultured bacterium | reverse complement strand
CACGCGTATCTACGTCGGCCGGAACCGGCGTATCGCGTTTCTTCTCCTTCAGCAGCTCGAAGCCCTCGCCAACTTCCTGCTTATCGAGCTCCTTCGTGCGATCGAACGCTTCCTTGAGTCTGTCTCGGTAATCATCAAGTAGTTTCTCTGCCGTGTCCGGATCCATCTCCCCGCGCCGCAGAAGCACCTCCGTGTAAATCTTCCGCGGTGAGCGCTTCTCTTCGATCTTCCGATAGAGCAGCGGCTGGGTGTAGGTGGGTTCGTCGCCTTCGTTATGACCGTGAACGCGGTAGCACAGCAGGTCGATCACGACATCTTTGTTGAACACCTGCCGATAGTCGAGAGCGAGACGTGCCACACGCACGCATGCCTCCGGGTCGTCGCCGTTCACATGGAACGTAGGAGCCTGGATCATCCGCGCAATGTCCGTTGCATAGGTCGAACTGCGGGCATCCGAGGGCTGCGTCGTAAAACCGATCTGGTTGTTAATCACAACATGGATAGTTCCACCGGTTTTATAGCCGAGGAGTTGGCTCATGTTGAGCGTCTCAGCCACGACGCCCTGTCCTGCGAAGGCTGCGTCTCCGTGAACCAGAACCGGAATGACTGCGTCGAGATAATCTCCTACCGGCGTCTCGAGATCTTCCCGCGTACGCAGAATCTCCTGTCTCGCACGAACCATTCCTTCCACCACGGGGCTGACTGCCTCGAGGTGGCTCGGGTTGGATGCGAGCGACACCTTGACTTTCCGACCGGAGTCGGCTTCGTGGTCACCTTTCGCCCCGAGGTGATACTTCACGTCGCCCGAGCCCTGTATCGTGTTCGGGTCGATACTCCCTTCGAACTCGGAGAAAATGACCTCGTAGGGCTTATTCAGGATGTTCGCCAGCACATTGAGCCTTCCGCGATGTGCCATACCGATGATGACTTCTTCCACATCCTGATCGGCCGCGTCACTCAGAATGGTATCGAGCATTGGAATGACCGACTCGGCTCCTTCCAGCGAAAACCGCTTGTGCCCGATATACTTTGTGTGCAGGAACCGCTCGAATGCCTCGGCCGCGTTCAGCTTGCGAAGCATCCGATTCTTCATTTCCGGCGTCAGCGGTTCTTCGCATCGCACCGGTTCGATCCGCTCCTGGAGCCAGTCTCGCTCCTGAGGATCGGAGATGTGCATAAACTCGATTCCGATCTTGCGCGTGTAGGTATCGCTCAGAATCGACAGTATCTCCCGCAAAGGCAGGACCTGTTTGCCACCCAGGCCGCCAGTCTTGAAGTCCCTGTCGAGATCCCAGATCGTAAGGCCGTATTCGTGTGGGTCAAGTTCGGGTCGGTACGTCCATTCATCCGCCAGGGGATTAACGTTTGCCTGGAGGTGTCCCCGAACGCGGTAGGCGCGAATCAGCTGGAGAACGGCCGCCTGCTTGCGAACCATCTCCGCCTCTTGATCCCGCTCGGGCATCCCGAGGCCTGGCGTCGAGTCGGATGTGATCCGGTACGGAAGACGCCGTAGACCGAGGTCATTGAATATGTTACGGTAGAACTTGTGTTCACCCTGAAGCAGTTCGCCGATATACTGCAGAAACGCTCCGCTCTCGGCGCCCTGAATTACCCGGTGGTCATACGTCGATGAGATCGTCATGACCTGTGACACGCCCGACTTGCTGATTACCTCTGGCGAGTAGCCGTGAAACTCGGGCGGGAATCCGATCGAGCCCGTACCGAGAATGACACCCTGCCCGGGCATGAGACGTGCAACACTCATCGTCGTGCCGATCATGCCCGGGTTGGTAAGCGTGGCGGTCGTCCGCTCGAAATCCGAGACCTCGAGCTTATTGTCACGCGCCCGTCGGATCAAATCGTTATAGATGCCGAGGAACTGTGCGAACGACATTTCCTCCGCCGATTTGATGTTAGGCACCAGCAGCGATCGTTTGCCACGGCGTTCCACATCGATCGCCAATCCCAGGTTGATATGGTTTGGGATGACGTGTTCAGGTGTTCCATTCTCATGCCTGAACGTGGTATTCATCGTGGGGAAGGCCTTGAGCGCCTGCACC
>CBFGXY010000372.1:0-2067 GCA_965652945.1 uncultured bacterium | reverse complement strand
CCAAGATGCTTCGCAAGCGCGGCATCCTGCTGTAAAGTATGGATATGGTCAATGACAGAATCAACCGCGTTGTCTGCCCGCGTCGGATCCACCACGAATCCGCAGTCTTCTTTTCGGATCGTTTCGCCCGGCTCCGAAGCCTCCGGCCCTACCATCAAAACGGGTCGCGCCGAGGCCATGATGCCGTAAAGTTTCCCCGGGACGGCGATCCCAGCCGCGGAGTCGCGAAGCGTCAGGAGATGCACGTCGGCGATCGAAAGGGACAGCTTGAGTTGGGACCGATCAAAGTAATCGAGATAACGGAAGTTATGAATGCCGTGCTCGCGGGCATAGGACTCGATCTCACCCCGGCGCGGTCCGGCACCGACGAATAGAAAGTAGACGTCCGGATCATCCTTGAGGCGCTTCATCGCGAGGAGCACTTCCTCGAAGCGGTGAACGAGGCCGGCATTGCCCGAATACATTACGACGAACCGATCCGAAAGGCCAAGCTCGCGGATGAGCGGATTGTCCTTACGCCGTACGGGTTCGACTTCGTTCTTGTGGCTCCAGACCGGAATCGTATGCAGCCGTTCCGGAACGACCCGCCGCGCGACGAGCCGTTGCTTCATGAACGTGCCGAGATCGACGATAAAACACGCGTTCCGGTATCCAAAATCATTGAGGGCATGGAGGATGCGGGACGTCATGCTTCCCTTCTTGATCATCCCCACTTCCTCCTCCGCATCGGGATGCAGATCCATCGACCAGATGCCGTATTTCTGCCCCGTGATGCGCCCCAGGATGCCGCCCATAAACGAGAGGAGCGGCGGCGTCGTCAGGAAAATGATGTAATCGTACCGGTTTCTCCGCAGCAGCCGTCCGATGGTTTTGAGGTAGAACGTTCCGTAATCGACTATTCGGCCAAGATGGCGATCCCTCCCGAATCCACTGGCGCGCACGCGGTTGATCGTGACGCCGTTGCGAGTCTCGAGGTCGGGCACCTGCAGCTCTCCCGCCAGATACTTACCCCGGCTGCACAGAACAGAGACGGAATAACCGCTCGAGGCCAAATGCTCGGCAAGGTCCGTCAAATGCTGACCCGTCGATGCAAAATCCGGCCAGTAGTGCTGGTTGACGAAAAGAATGGAGGGGCGATGGTGCATCAGCAAAAAAGAAAACTCTCAGACGGATGATTCGAACGACCTCAACGGCTAATCAAAAACAAGCTGCTCCATTTGAGATCGGAGTTAGTCGAAGCATATCGAGCAAATGCCGGGCCGGATATATCCTAAAAGCAACACGCATAATCAACAAGCACCTTATTATTAAAGCGATAGGTCACAATTACTCTAAGTGCGTTCGTCAATCACCGATTGTATCAGCCGGCTGAGTAACCGCCTTACGTTTAATCACGAGGTCATTGATGACAATGACATCCATTTGAGTGCGCAGAAAACAATCGAGCGCCTGCTCCGGCGTGTCCACGATCGGTTCGTTCTCGTTGAAGCTCGTGTTTAGCACGACCGGCACGCCGCTGAGTTTTTCGAACTCCGTGATCAGCCTGTGATATCTCGGATTCGTTTCACGGCTCACTGTCTGGAGGCGACCACTTCCATCGACGTGGGTGATGGCCGGCAGCACCTCCCGCTTGTCTTCCTTGACCGGGTAGACCTGCTGCATGAACGCATCGGCGGCCGCACCCTCGAAGTAATCGTGGAGCGCTTCTTCGGCAATGGAGGGCGCAAACGGCCTGAACTTCTCTCGGAATTTGATCTTCAGGTTGATGAGGTCGCGCATATCGGTGCGGCGCGGGTCGGCGAGGATGCTGCGGTTTCCGAGCGCCCGCGATCCCCATTCCATCCGGCCCTGATACCATCCGACCACGTTGCCCTCGGCCAGAAGCCTGGCCGTTGCCGCGGTCGTATCGTCTGCCGACTCATACTGCGTCCACGAATACGACCACCCATCCTCACCATCCTTCGGAAGGTTGGAAAGGACGCCGTTGCCATCGTAGGCGGTGCCCCAGAACGCGTGATCCATCACGAACGAGCGCGGCTGGTCGAGCACCTGATGCCACACATAGGA
>CBFGXY010000371.1:0-2083 GCA_965652945.1 uncultured bacterium | reverse complement strand
CGGTCAGACCATGTATTATCGGAGGACGTGACGTGCAGCAGCTCGACGGACTGCTCCAGGTCCTTGTTATTTGCTGAGATGGTGACGGCGCCGCCCGCTGGTTCATTCGGCATCGTCGATCCCGCGGCGGAATAGTTGGGCAGGTCCCAGATCTTATAGTAGACGTTATTCGAATGGCGGTAGGCACGGAAGCGTTGCACGACCCCGTTCAAGTCGGTCGCCTGTGCATCATGGAAGGTGCCCGATAATGTGGGAGACGTATCAAAAATGGCAGACTCATCGAACCGAATCTCCGCCGGAGAAGCCGTAGGATCGTAGTGTAGCGTGCAGTGCCGCTGGATCCGGTTTAGAATGCTTCCATCTTTTGCATCGATGATGTAGGTGTACCATTCAATGAGATTCGGGTGGAGCGAGACTTCGTAGGCCGGCCGCATGGAGCCATCCGCGAGCGGGAAGTAGATGAGCTCTGATTCGACCGCATCGAGTCCAAGCATGGAAGCGGCTTCATCCGGAACAGGCGCCCACCGGTCTCGAGACTGGAGATCGGAGACCACTATACCATGAGCATCTGCGGCGTCGAGGTTGAACTCACGGTTTATCTCATGCGGCGTTGGCTCGTAGGCGCCGTTTATCGCGTACACCTCGCCCGATGTATTGAAGTGCACATACAAGTCGCGCCCCCAGACCGGAATGCCGTCGTATACCTGCTCAAATCGGACATGTGCGAAGCCCAGCTCATCAACGGCATACCCGGTTCCTCGCAGCTCCTTCGACGGCTCTCGCAACTGCAGCAGGGAAGCGTGTTCATCCAGCACGTACAGTGCGGCGCTGATCGGATCAAGTCCGTGCTTCGATGCCTCGACTCGACCAAGGTCACCATTCATCCAGCGGACGGTACCGTTTTGTGCTCGCCGAACTTTCAACGGCTGAATGTGGAAGGAGGGTGCGGATTTCTGTGCGCCGATTTCCCCCTGACGAATCATACCCACGACAGCGGGCAGGTTGTTGATAGACGCCGTGCCGACAGGCGTTGCCACTTCACGTAGCAACGATGACCGCTCCGCCGAAAGGAACGCTTGCACGGATTCGTAAACCGGGATCGATTCGACCTCCGGCTTCTCGAGCGGTCGCGGATCATGATCGACCTTCTGCGCAGATACGAGCGTCGTCAGCGTCCATGATAAACAGAGCAGTAGTGTGATTGGCTTGAGCAGATTCATGGCATTAGGAATTATTGTTGATCATCGCGCGATTCCGTCGCGATCATATCCCGGACAAATCGATAGACGGTTGCTGCAGTGGCTGCGGGATCGTCGACCTGACTGCCCGTTGCCCAGGAGAGGCGGCGAGTGGACCCGTTTGTGGTCATCTCAATGAACGTGGTGTGATTGCCGCTCTCTGAGATCTGCAGGTCCAGCAACCCATCGTCGTGTATCCGCTGCCAGAGGTCCTCCATATGCGATTTCGTGAGCGATCCGATGCGCCGCGATTCTTGTTGCTCGCCCACGCCCCGCCATGCCGTCATAGCGCCGTCGGCATCGATACGGTGCCCTTCCCACAAGCCACTGAAACCGCCGCCACTACCGATGACGATCGAGAAGTCCGCCGGCATAGAGTCCATCGAGCGCGTTCCGTTTGATCCAGCGCACGCGATAAAACAAGAACCGATACTCAGAAGAAGCAGCACGAAGCCGGTTCGATACAAAATCTCCGATCCAGATGCCGGTGTGGAAGGATGCATGGTCTGGTTATCCGTGTGCGGCGATGTGGGAAGTGTGTGCGAATGAGAGAGCCCAACTGGCTACACTGACATTAACGAGATATCGCACCGCGCCTGATCATCACCCTGGAAATTTTCTCGTCGTGCACTTGCAGCGGGTCCTCGAGGAGACTAGAAAGTCTGCACGCGTGTGAGGCAATGGCTCATCATGCGCAGGCCGTCGACGGGTAGTAGAGAGATGCAGAATTGCTCGCAATACTGGCATTCGCCATACGATCACTACGCGAAGTCATCGTATCACTACGCGAAGTCATCGTATCACTACGTGGAGTCATCGTATCACTACGTGGAGTCATCGTATCA
>CBFGXY010000370.1:0-2103 GCA_965652945.1 uncultured bacterium | reverse complement strand
GACGCAGTCGTGATCGGCCTGCCCGACCACTGGAACGCGCCCGCGACGTTCCTCGCCTTCGACGCTGGCAAGCACGTGTACGTCGAGAAGCCCGCCAGCCACAACGTCCGCGAGGGCCGGCTGATGATCGACGCCGCCCGGCGCAACAAGCGGACCGTGCAGGTCGGCACCCAGAGCCGCAGCACCGAGTTCGTCATGGAGGGGATCAAGAAGCTCCGCGAGGGCGCGATCGGCGAGGTGCTGCGCCCGCGCCTTCCTGCACCCGAGACCATCGCCGTCGATCCTCATTACGTCGAGGTGGTGCGAGAAGGTATGCGCCGCGTAATGGTCTCCGGCACCGGGCGAGCCTCTCAGATACCGGGAGTGACGAGCGGAGGGAAAACAGGTACGTCCCAAGCCGGTGCAGGACGCCGCGATCATGCCGTGTTCATTATGTTCGCGCCCTACGAGAATCCGGAAATTGCCATTGCGGTAATGGTTGAGAATGCCGGATTCGGTGGGACCGTCGCCGCACCCATCGCGAGTATGATGGCAGAGCAGTATCTCACGGGGCGGGTCGAGCCAACGCCTCAACGGCAGTTCCTGGTGCAGCGAACGCTCGGCATCAGTAGTGAACCTCTTCCATAGCCGCAATGCGTACCTGGTACCCGAACCTGGATTACATTACGATTCTGGCCTATATCGGGCTGGTGGGCATTGGATTGGTCGCCATATACAGCACGACACACGGGCCGGCTGCGGAATATCTACTGGAGAGTGTGCAGCGCAACTTCTACCGCCAGGTGACGTGGTTCGGGATAAGCGCCGTCGCATTCGTGGTGATTCTCATGTTGCCCGTGCGATTTTTCCAGCAGATCGCCTATCCACTCTATGCAGCTATGATATTGCTGCTCATCGTCATTTTATTCATCGGGGTGGAGGTAAGTGGGTCCCGGACGTGGCTGCGCCTCGGTGGAGTTAATATCCAGGGCGCCGAAGTGGCCAAAATCGGTACGATCCTGGCGGTGGCGCAGCTATTATCGAGCAGGCGTCCCGGCGTCAAAGGCGTTCGGTACGGAATCGGGTCTGTCGCGCTGATAACGCTTCCTGCCGTTCTCATCATCGCCCAGAACGAGATGGGTGTGGCGCTGATCTACCTGTCTCTTGTACCGATCATGTTGTTCTGGAGTGGACTTCCGATCAGCACGATTCTGTTGATGATTTCTCCCGCCGTCGCAGGTTATCTGGCGATCGTCTATATGCCGGGAGCCATCGCCTTCTCCGTGATCTTCACGTTGGCGATTCTGTGGCGAACGCGGGAACGATACGTGGGCATCCTTGCAGGAATTTTTACGTTCGGGACGCTCGGCGGAATTTCGTTTGCCCTGACGAAGATCTTCCAGCCCTATCAGGTCGCTCGCATTCTTTCTTTCACGAACCCGGAGGCGGAGGAGTATCGACGCGGGGTCGGCTTCCACCTCGTGCAATCCAAAGCGGCGGTGGGATCGGGCGGACTTACGGGACGGGGTTTTATGGAGGGCACCCAGACTCAGGGAGCCTACATTCCTGAACAATCGACCGACTTCGTGTTCACTGTTATCGCAGAAGAGTGGGGATTCATCGGGGCGGTGTCGATTCTGATCCTGTTCACGGTGATGCTTATCCGCCTGGTGCAACTGGGAACGTACGTGAAGCATCCTTTCGGAAGCATGGTCGCTGCGGGGGTGGCAGGGATTCTCCTCATCCACCTCTTTATCAATGTGGGGATGGTACTCGGCCTCTTGCCGGTGATCGGCATTCCACTACCATTCGTGTCCTACGGCGGCTCAGCACTACTGTCGAACACGGTGATGCTCGCCATCGTAGTGAACCTTCACATGCGGCGGGACGACTTTTCGATCTACGGTTATTGAAGCGTGACCGGCCGGACATTCGCCCAAAAAAGTCTGGATCTGGTCGAAGGAGCCGCGCGCGATGGAGACTCTAACGTCTCGGAGCTATTCTATGAGCTCACCGAGTATGGCGGATACTCCATCCGGCACCAGACATCCGGACGACCGTCCGAACGGCGGCAAACCCGGCATACAAAGGGGCGGTTGGAAGGAGCTGCGATCCGATCCGCCG
>CBFGXY010000369.1:0-2119 GCA_965652945.1 uncultured bacterium | reverse complement strand
CGACGTACCCGAAGCGATCAGAGGTTAGCGTCTCGAATGGGCGGCTGATCCCGGTTGCGGACACTTGAAGGCGGTATTAATCAAGGGTCGACCGAATACGGGCAATAAGCCGGTTCTAAAAAAGCCCGATCCTAATCTTGCCCCTTCCAATGAGCGATCACAGGGAGTGTGTCTTTGCGACCTCTCCCGCCAGTATCTCATAGGACCGAATTCTCGTTTCGGCATCGATGACGTTTGTCACGACGATGAGCTCGTCTGCATCCGCATGACGCCGAAACTGCTCGACCTGATCACCGATGGTCTCGGCATCGCCGACTGCGGTATACCGAAGCATTTTCCGCGCGTGCACGCCCGCCGGAGAATTCAGCAGGGTCTCCTCCGGGACGTTGTCACCGGCTCCAGCACGTTTGGTCAGGCTGGCGGCCATCCGGCGAAGTGCATCTCTGTACAGAAGCTGGGCTTCGTCTGCCGAGTCTGCTGCGTAGGCGTTTAGCCCCGCTATCACATACGGTTCTTCCAGCTGATCGGAGGGCTCAAACTTTCGGCGATAGATTTCCACGGCCTGCTCCAGCGCGTCGGGTGCGAAATGGGATGCGAAACCATACGGCAGGCCCAGAGCTGCCGCCAGTTGGGCGCCGAAGAGTGACGAGCCGAGAATGTAGAGTGGAACGTGGGTGCCGTACCCTGGAATTGCCTGAACTGCCTGGTTTGGATCGCGATCGCCAAGAAAAGCTTGCAGCTCCATCACGTCTTGCGGGAAGCGCTGAGCTGCCATCGGATCTCGACGAAGGGCGTCGTATATGGCACGGTCACCTCCTGGAGCCCGGCCCAGGCCCAGATCGATGCGGCCCGGGTAAAGCTCCTCGAGTGTCCCGAACTGCTCCGCTATCACCAACGGCGAGTGATTCGGAAGCATGACTCCTCCGGCTCCGACGCGGATGTGGTCCGTGTGAGAAGCAATGTGGGCGATCAGAACCGCAGGAGCCGACGAGGCAATACTGTCGATGCTGTGATGTTCAGCAAACCAGTATCTCCTATAACCCGCTTTTTCAACCGCGCGTGCCACGTCGACGCTGGCGCGAAACGTGTCCACCGCCGATCCTCCTGAGGGGATCGTAGCCAGGTCGAGAACTGCAAGCGGAAGAGTATCTGAGTTTTTAATCATCAACTTCAACGAGAAAACGCGAGAGAAAGACGAGCCTGACGTTCCCTCGCCGCGACGAAGGAAATTCGATCGAAGGCACAGTAGGGGCACTAAAACGTTCCCGCTAAAGTCCATATCTGCAGGCTTTTCGCGTGATTCACCCCAGTCGCCTCCCGAAGCCATAAGATTTCAATGGTCGTCAGGTGCGGTCCTGCATCCATGATCGCGGTAATTACATAGGGAGAACGTTCCATCGCATCTCTATCTTTTCAGGCCGTTGAATAATCGATCTGCTCGGCGTTCTGCGTCGTCGGCGCTCCCTGCAGCTACAACGGTACGCCTCAGTCGCGCCTCCTTGCACGTCCTGATCTGATCGATTTGTTCTGAGGCCTGAAACTCACACAGTTAAACATGCAGTTAAGCAGACGGAAATCAATGGATCGCTTTCCCTCGATCGTTCAGCAAATGCTTAGATCACCTCTGGCAAGGAAGGAATGAAGCGCCGTACAAAAGACTGGATTCGGCGGCTCGGACTGCTCAACATCCTGGAGCCGATTTACTTTGATTTGAAAACGGCCTCTCCGTCGGTGGTGGCAAGAGAAGCGTCCTTCCGAGCGCGTCGCCTTCCCGATGGCCAGCCGCTGCCACCCGCATCGTTGATCTACGACATCATCGCGTGCCATTGGAGTGCCGTCTATATTGATTCAGGCCGACTGATTGTTGATCAGATGGAGCGGGCTCTGGCCGACAACGGAATCGAGCTCGATTCCTTCGAGCGAGTGCTTGATTTCGGATGCGGATGCGGACGCCTCATTCGGCATGTGAAGTCACGTACGTCAGCGCAACTTCATGGGAGTGATTACAATCCGCGACTGATCGAATGGTGCGCCAAGAATCTGTCGTTTGCAGATTTCGATGTGAATGACCTCGAGCCTCCACTCGTATACGAGGATGCCTCGTTCGATTTCATCTACG
>CBFGXY010000368.1:0-2129 GCA_965652945.1 uncultured bacterium | reverse complement strand
ACGTGAGGGATGGCGCGTAGCCGATAAGATTGCAGCTGCGGGACTCCCCGTGCTCGCCGGCCCCGTGCACGCCATCGCCTCGAGAGGATCGGACCGATACGACAAACCGTACGCAAACGCCGGCCTCCTGGCCGAGGCAGGTGTCCTGGTGGCACTACGAACGGGCGAGACAGAGAATGTCCGTAACCTGCCCTTCCATGCCGGATTCGCCGCAGCCTACGGTCTGGGCAAGGACGAGGCATTGAGGTCGATAACCATCAACCCCGCTCAGCTGACCAACCGCATCGGCGTTCACCCGCCAGCATGTCTCACGATCGGCGTGACATGCGTCGACTTGCGTCATGGCGGCGCAGTTCACCACTACATCGGGCGTGAAGTCCTGAAAGATTCGGGCCACTTGATCCGTGTCCGTGATGTCAAGCGGTGCGTATCCACATGAGCCTCCGCGAAACAGCGGTACGGCATCGCGACCTGTCGCCAGGACATCGTACTCCGGATGCCGGCTCATCACGTCGACGAGCGCTTGCCCAAGAAGTCCGTTAGCACCAGTTATGAGGACGCGATTGTAAAGCATCGGATCGAAAATTCAGAAGTAAAAACGCAGTCCGACTCCGCCGCCGAGGTCACCTCTGGTATTTGGTACGACATTGAGTCTTGGTGTCAGTTGGAGGAATACCTCGAATGGTTCGGCGAAAAAGTTGAGTCCAAAGGATGCGCTGGCACCGATCACCAGTTCGCTGTCACGTCGGTCTTCTACCCCAATGTACGCGCCTGGTCCGAGAAAGTAATTCAAAGGCGAGTTCTGGATCGGATGCTCGAACAGATAGTGAAGGTTCAGGAACAGGAAGTCGTCGAGATCCCAGGCACCCAGAAGTTCAAACGCGCGTCCCGGCCTATCGTACCATTTGAGCGTGATTCCGCTCGGGTCGCCGATCTGTCCGCCGATAGAAAACGTGCCTGGCGGATTATTCGATTGCGCACTCACGCTGGATACAGATCCCTGAATAAAGAGGCAGAACAGGATCGCGGCAGCAATTCGGATCGGTATGTTCACGGTTCGAATCGGTGACTGAAAGGAGGTTAGTGACGTTCGCTTCTGCGGTCGATTGCGGTGAGAAGCCGCTCGCGGACCGCAGGTGCGTCTTCGATTTGAAGCCGGCCGGAGAGTATCAAACGGAGCTCCCGGCGCTGTGCAGCGCCTTCGTATCGCTCACGTTCCTCCGCGGTTTCCGGATGGATAGGAGGTACGGGAGTAGGGCGCGTATTTTCGTCCACTGCGACGAACGTATAGTATGCCTTGTTGCACTTCCGGCGGGTGCGAGCCCGTGGATTTTCAGCCCAGACGTTGATCTCGACTTCCATCGACGTATTGAAAGCGCGGTTTACCTGACTTTCCAGATGGACCACCTCGCCCGCCAGTATGGGCGACTCGAATTCTACGGAGTCGACGGCGGCCGTGACGCACAGCCGATTGGCATGCCGCTGCGCCGATATGGCGGCGGAAATATCCATCAGGTGAAGCAGCCTGCCGCCCATCATGTTGCCGAGGCCGTTCGTGTCGTTGGGAAGCACGATTTCTGTCTTAATGCACCGAGACTTAGCCACGGTCTTGTGATCACTCATCGATATCGAGGGGTTGTGAGACGGATTCTTCGAAGTTACGAACGGGGGAGCCTTGTGAGAGGATTCCCGGATGCGAAGGCGTAACGTCCATCAAATATGCACCTGCGGATGGGAGCAAATTCTTTATAAACCGTCAATGGAGTCCTGGTCACTGATCCGAGATCTTGTTATTTCAACAGATGGCGGCACAAGAAGCGGCCCTGCAACGTAGTGCCTCTCCTCCCAGGGAGATGCGGGGCGCCCGACCAGCTGAATTTTCTGAATCGCACCGGCCAATCGCCACTAACCATACGATATGATTCGATCTATCGGACGCACAGTCGTGCTTGTTCACGACTACGACGAGGCACTTCGGTTCTACCGAGACCTTCTGGGTTTCGAGACCATTGTAGATCTGGATGTGGGCGGCGGGATGCGATATGTCCACATTGGGCCGCCCGGTCAGGAGACGGGTCACTGATCCGAGATCTTGTTATTTCAACAGATGGCGGCACAAGAAGCGGCCC
>CBFGXY010000367.1:0-2133 GCA_965652945.1 uncultured bacterium | reverse complement strand
TATCATCGGCCTCGCCGCTTTCGATCCGAATCCACAGGTCGAAGGCGCCGAAGCCGCGCTGCGCGCCGATGCGGTTCATCATGATCCGCCGGGGTCCCAGGCCTTGATGGGCAACGGCCTCCACCTCTTCAACGCCAACGGCGCCCATGTGGAGAATAACCATATAGAGTATGCCAGAGACGGGATCTATGTGGCCCATACGAACGGGGCGGTATTCCGTGGAAACCGGATTCACGACTCCCGTTATGGAATCCACTACATGTACTCGAGCAATAACGTAATCGCCGACAACGAGCTCTGGGCCAATGTGGCGGGACCTGCCCTGATGTTCTCGCGAGATCTCGAGGTAAGAGGAAACCTGCTGCGCGATCACATCGGGTTTCGTGCCTACGGTTTGCTGCTGCAGAACGTCGATGCATCCACCTTCCACGACAATGTGATCCGTGGAAATCGCGTCGCGATGCGACTCCAATTCTCCAGCGCAAACGACTTCCGTCGCAATCGTGTCTTCGGGAACCTTGCGGGGATGACCATCAACAGTTCGTCGCGGGAAAATACCTTCACCCTCAACGAGTTCGGATTGAACATGCGCCAGATCGAACTCACGGGCCCGGTTCCGCCGAACGACTGGTCGGAAGATGGTGTCGGAAACTACTGGCAGGCCGCCCTGCCGATGGATCTGACGGGAGACGGCGTCTCAGAATGGCCCCATCACGAAGTCGATCTGATGGGCGATCGGCGCGAACAATTCCCTCTGATACAGCTATTGACCGGAAGTCTGGGACTTCGCGTTCTGGAGTGGGCGCTGGCCCGTGCTCCCGTTCCGGGTACTCCGCACATCACCGATCCCCATCCACTCGTGCGACCTGTTCGCGGTTCGAACCAATGATCATCGCATCCGATATCATTAAAACGTACGGCGATCGCAAAATCCTCGATGGCGCAAGCCTCGAGGTGAAAGCAGGCCAGTGCGTCGTCATGACTGGTGATAATGGAAGCGGAAAAACCACCCTGCTGCACGTGATGGCAGGTCTGCGCCGTCCCGATCGGGGTGAAGTTCGCTGGAAAGGAGAATTGCTCACGGGCGCGCCGGGAAAAGCCTGGACACGAGTTCGGGAGAACTGGGGTTTCATGCCTCAACAGGTGGGCCTGCCTCTGAACGCGACCGTTCGACAGATTCTGCATTATCATTCGCGTCTACGCCGTCGCGAGATGTCGGTCGCCAGGCAATGGCTGGACCGCGTGGGGCTCTCGGACTCCGAATCGAAACGTGTCTCGGAACTGTCTGGCGGAATGAGGCAGCGATTAAGTATCGCCCTGATGTTCTTCTTCGAACCGGAACTCATCATCATGGATGAGCCGGTAAACAATCTTGATCCGGGATGGCGCGCGGCCCTGGCTGAGTGGGCTACGGAACATACCGACCGAGGCTCAGCCATTCTCTTGACGAGTCAGCTCGAAGAATCCTGGGGGCCGAACACGGTTCGACGCCACTGCATGGCCGGACGCGTTTTTTCAGGATGGGGATCCGAACATACCGAGACGAACCCGTCACAGCGATTGACCGTGGAGGACAACCGTTGAGCCGCCTGTTTACGGTGATGGAATGGGATCTGATGCTGGGGCTGCGCAACCGCTTCATGCAAGTGTTTGCATTTGCCGGCATCGTAGGTGGAGTGGCTCTGCTGGCGGCATCGCCCGGGCCGGAAACACTCCCGCTTATTATGATCCAGGCGATTCTCTTTTTCGGATCTCTCTTTGCATTTTTGATTGGCTGGGGAAGTGGGCAGCAGGCCCGTGATCAGGGCGCGTTTCTTGCCGCTCAACCGATTGGAAATGCAGAGCTGGTAGCGGGAAAGGTGATCGGCACCGGCTTGTGGGGGATCGTGCTGATGATCTTGTTCCTCGCGCCGGCGGTCTTCCAGGCAGGCCTCGCCGAGAGCATACTTCCGCTGGTGGGCCTCCCGATTGGATTTCTGCTGGTATGCATGCTGGGCGGGATGGGAATCGGTCTGCTGACGGCTCCCGTCACTGGACTACTGGCAGTACTTCTGGCGTGGGGAATGATCGTGGCGGGATGGGAGCTCGGTCTGCTCGTTCTTAGTCAGGCCTCATGGATCGAGAGCGCGGCCT
>CBFGXY010000366.1:0-2147 GCA_965652945.1 uncultured bacterium | reverse complement strand
GAGACGAACATTTCGGCCGTGGTTCGCGACTCGGATGCGCAACAAGGCGTCCGCGCACTCCACGACACGTTTGCGCTCGATCACAACCAGGCACACATCTTCCTGGTCGGGGCGGGCATCGTCGCTCAGGCTCTTCTGGAGATCCTGTCTGAACAGGCTGATAACCTGGAGAAGTTGACGGGCATCCACTTAAAGCTCGTGGGCGTCGCCAACTCGCGGAAGCTCGTATGGAATCGGGATGGTATCGCCTTCGGGGACGCACTGGAAAAACTTGAATCCGACGATGCACTGCCCTACGAATCGATTCTCGATCCGTTGAGCGAGGGCCGCCTCGAACGGTTGATCGTGGTCGATGCAACCGCATCGGATGCCGTCGCCGGTCTTTACTCCGATCTGATGGCGAAACGAATCGGTATCGTGACACCCAACAAGCGGTCGAATACGGCAGGGCAGGATGTGTACGATGAACTGCAACGTCTGGCCAGGGAAAACGACGTCCCCTACCTGTATGAAACTACCGTAGGCGCGGGTCTGCCCGTAATTATGACCCTTCGTGATCTGGTGCGTTCGGGCGACCAGATCCATCGGATCCAGGGAATATTTTCGGGCACTCTTGCCTATCTGTTCAACAATCTCAGCGAGGGCCGTCGTCTGTCCGAAATCGTTGCGGAGGCTCGAGCATTGGGCTACACAGAACCCGATCCGAGGGATGACCTCAATGGTGAGGATGTAGCTCGGAAGCTGATGATCCTGGCGCGCGAAATGGGGATGCGCGTCGAACGGTCCGAAGTGGAGGTTCAATCGCTCGTACCCGAAGAGCTTCAGGATGTCAGTGTGGATGATTACATGGATCGCCTCTCCAGCCAGGATGACGAGTGGCGACGCCGCGTGGATGAGGCCTCGGCTGAGGGTCGACGCTTGCAGTATGTGGGCACGATTGCTGATGGCCGCCTGAGTGTCCGGGTACAAGCCGTCGACTCATCGTCTCCGTTCGCACATCTAACGGGGACGAACTGCATGTTCCTCTTTCAGACTGAGCGATACTTTGATACGCCTCTCGTCGTGCAGGGCCCGGGCGCCGGACCCGCCGTAACGGCAGCGGGCATCGTGGGTGACCTCGTCCGCGCCGTAGAACTGTCGAGGTAGGGACTACCTGGGCGAGAAAAGCGACGCGAGTGTACCCACAAACGCTGTATACACGGCTGATCCAAGCCACAGCGACGTCACCATAAAGAGGTTGCGGGAGCCGGCGTCGAGTGCAAGCAGACTGACGAAGAGTCCGTTATGGACGAGAGCAATCACCATGGCGCCGATAAACGCCTGCTGTGGCTGGATGAGTAGCGTCTCTCGCTCGTTGGCCGGAAACAGTCCAACGAGAAATCCGATGAGCGTCTTAACGAACATGTGGATCCCCCATGTATCGTAGACGGCATCGAGCAGCAGACCGAGGCTGAAGCCCGCAATCGATCCGGCCAGCCGGCCATGCCGGAGGCCGAGCCAGGCCACGTAGAGCAGAACTGCGTCGGGAAAAGCACCGAAGATTCTCAGGCGTCCCAGCAGGAACCACTGCAATAAGAAGACGACGATCCCGACCAGGACCTGACGAATCAGAAAGGGCATGTGCGAATCAGTTGGAAATGTTCGGCGCCTGAATCTACGAAACGCCCCTCATTATGGAAGCCTTATCAGACCGGTACGCGTCAGGATACGCTAAGGCGGCTCATCTCGAGCACCATCTGGTCAATCGTCTGAACGACCCGAAAGGATGGAACCATGTAATGATTGGCCATGATTGCGAACGCGAGCCGGCGTCCGTCGGGCGTCGTCACATATCCACTGAGTGCACGAACGAACTCGATCGAACCCGTTTTTGCCCGTACGGGGCATCATGCAGCCGATAACGGAGGGTCGTTCGCGGCTCTCCACCCTCAGGCAGGGAATCGATAAAGGCATCCCTCCACGGCCGATTCTCAGCGAAGGCCAGGAGTTGCACCAGCGCCTCAGGAGCTACCAGATCCTTACGAGACAAGCCGGATCCATCCCGGGCAGACACGTCCCTCGGATCGACGCCCGCTCGGGACATTAGCTCCTTTATCCGCCGTTCGCCTCCGCTTCCCGATCCCCCATACGCAAACGTTCGAAATATC
>CBFGXY010000365.1:0-2167 GCA_965652945.1 uncultured bacterium | reverse complement strand
CATAATGGATGTAGGCAAGATGCTGATTGTCGGGAGAAAAGCTGCCTTGAAGTGCACCGAAGCGGACGTTCGTCAGTTGCGATATCGTGTCCTCGCTTAAATCATAGACAAAGATATTCGACACATCGCCAGGAGCGCCGGAAAAGACAAGGAATCGTCCGTCGTCTGACCATGAGATATCATAGATCGGGAAATCCTCGAGGAACAAAAGTGGACGAAGCGATGCGCGCACGTCGTTCGGATCGGCAATCAAAACACCTTCATTTCCCGATACATTTGCCAGGATCGCGATTTCGTTGGTTCCCGGACGCACGGCCACGTGGCGGAAGAATCCTCCCTCCAGGCCCAGGTCCTTGATCTCACCATCGGCTTCGACCCGAACGATCTTGCTGTACTGGCCGTCGTTCTGAAGCGCGATGAAGGTTTCAGCGTCGAGAAAGTCGGACGTGTGTACCCGGCTGCCTGTGGTTATGGCTGATACATCCTGAGATTCCAGGTCCAGTTCGTAGACGCCGGCATGTGCTGCGCCGGTTGGAAGCAGATCCGCCTTATACCGAGTGAACGCAATAGCAGTGCGATCCTGATTCAACCTGAAGGGCATTTCTGCCGCCAGCGATTGATGGCTGATAAGACGCCGATCGCCTGTGTTCACATCCACCTGATAGAAACCCGGCCGCAAGGCATAACCTCGCCCGTACACGACGATCGTCGATTCATTTATCCACCGCGGCGCCACGGCGGTCGTCCCCCGATCAGACCACAATGTTCGGGGCGCATCGAAAGGACCGTCGCGCTCGAGCCTTTCTTGTTCCGTCCGCGCTCCTTCGCGGCGAAGCCGGGCACCGGTTCGATAGGGTGCTTCCCGATTTCCCCACCACATACTTATGCCATATCCCAGAAACGGGATGCGGTAGAACGACCGGCGTGCTCTTCGGAACGACTCGAACTCATCGCGCTGAGCCACGTCGTCGGCGTACACGGCTCCTCCGATGTAGTGCCTGTCGAAGGGTCGGGTGTAGCTCGTTCGTTCGAGCATCTGTGCCAGCGACCAGCCTCCCTCGGCCGCAGCCGCACGGTACTTCATGATGAAATCTGGATTCTGCAGTCGTCCCGCTCCATCCTGATAACTGCTTTCGTACCAGACGGCGATGCCCTCATTGATACCCGAGGGTCCGCCGAGGTTGATCGAGCGTGCGTGGTCCGAAGCGAATGGCCGGATGAGAGACCCTATTCCTCCTCCCGTCGGGATATCGGCATGGAGTGCATGTACAAGCTCATGAGGGCCAACGGTTTCAATCCATGATCGAGACCGGGACGTGATGCTGTGTCCTTTGATACGTATCGCATCGATTTCCTGCTTGAACGGTCGTACCGTTACGAATCCGTTTGCAATGTCATTGTATCCACGTAGTACAACGGGCATTCGTAAACGACCGCTATGGCCCACCATCTCGGCAACCGGCGGCAGGTGGCGTTCGAGTACCTGGGCGAGCTCGAGGGCCTCTTGCTCGTAGCCCCTCTCGTAGATCACGTCGAAATGAGGAGACTGATAAACGAGAAAATGTGCACCGGCGGGACGATACAACGCCTGGTAAAAGACGGGTTGTGCCTGAAGCGGTGTGGCAATGCCCAGAACCAGCAGGCATAGAAGTACGTGGTGCATGGTGATGGTGAGGGCGTGGAGGCTAATCGAGTATACGAAGACGATCACATTTGTTGATCTTCTGGTACCGAACCGTCAGTCCCACGCGCGGCTGAGCATCCAGTTGTCGCCCGTGTGGTAGATGTCGATCGTGCGACGTTCCATGCGTACCCGGAAGTATACCCGCCGGCGGGATCCTCGCCACCACTCCCCTTCCACCACCCACACGTCGATGATTTCGCGGACGGCCTCACGACGGCCGTTCCATTCGATCGTTACCGGCCAGCCTCGTCTGGTTTCCACCGACAGGCTTCGGCTCCGCCGGGAGACCACCACTTTGCCGCCTGGAGCCGACTCTCCTTGAGATGTAACACGTTTTGACATGAATTGGAAGTTCGGTGGTTGACGGCCTGAGACAGGACGCGTAATATAATGTGTGCAACATATGTGTGTCATCATTTTGTGTTCTGATCGCCTCATCGTCACATCCTCTAACGAATGCCAGCCCCGATCTCCGCGATTCGA
>CBFGXY010000364.1:0-2170 GCA_965652945.1 uncultured bacterium | reverse complement strand
GTTCCTGACCTCCGATGGATACGAGTTGACGTGGCACGGCGGCATCCCCTTTACCGAAAACGATCCGGAAGAGGAGGCGCAAAGATCGGGATCGTTCGTGCGAAGCGGCGGCGAGGTTGAATCGGTCGAACTGCAGAAGACACCAGAGGAAACGCGCCGATTTACGGGCGACATTTCATGGGTCGCGGTCAAAAACAAGTATTTTGCCTCGGTCGTCATTCCGGAAGGGCAGACGCGAGGTGCCGAGCTCGACGGCGAAGTGATCGATGCCACGGGTGTGCCCTTTGAAGATTATACCGCACGCCTGCTGATTGCTCCGACCGGCGACGTGCAGTCGTTCCGGCTGTACATCGGTCCGATGGAGTACTTCCGTCTGGCGGGATATCGCCTCGGCCTGTATGACATGGTCGATTACGGATGGAATTTCTTCGAGTGGATGACCAGACCGCTGGCGAAATACGTGTTCATCCCGTCATTCACGTTCCTTAGCAACTTCATCCCCAATTATGGCCTCGTAATCATCGTCTTCGCGATTCTGCTGAAGCTCATCCTTTATCCGCTGACGAAATCCTCGTTCACGAACATGGCCAGGATGCGGGAGCTGCAGCCGAAAATGGAGGCCATCAAGGAACAGTACGGCGATAACCCGCAGAAGCAGCAGGAGGCGATGATGAAGCTGTACAAAGAGACGGGTGTAAACCCGCTCGGTGGCTGCCTCCCGATGTTGATGCAGTACCCGATCATCATTGCGCTCTGGCAATTCCTCCCGCAGGCGATTGAGATCCGCCAGCAAGGGTTCCTGTGGGCGAACGACCTCTCGGCGCCCGATGCGATTCTGAGTCTGCCGTTCACGATCCCGCTGTACGGCAATTACGTGGGAGGCTTCACGCTGCTCATGGGCCTTTCGATGATCATTCAGATGCGGATCCAGATGCAGCCGCAAACCAACCCGCAAGCGAAGATTTTTACCTACGTCTTCCCGGTGATGATCTTCGCGATCTTCAACCGATTGGCCTCGGGTCTCAGCCTGTATTATCTCGTTTATAATGTTGTGACTGCCATTCAGCAGAAGATGATCAACATTAGGATCGAGAAAGATTCCGAAGAACCGCAGGGTGCGAGCAGGAAATCCGGGGAGGAGGCGCGCTCGAAATCGAAGGGCCAGAATAACAGAGCAAAGTCGAATACGAAGACTCCGGCACGAAAGAGCGGGAGAAAGGTACGAAACTGATGCGCTCCCCGTTGGAGCACACCTTGCGAACATACGTGGACAGGTGATGCAGTCTGTTCCGTATGGTGCCGACGACTGCGGGGCGTAACCTTCGGTTGCGCGTCTCGACGCACGACCGTGGGGGGACCAGTTGAGCCGTAACAGGACTTAATCCATGCTCTCCTCCTGGAACGATACCATTGCAGCCATTGCTACGGCCCGTGGGACCGCAGCACTCGCCATCGTGCGTGTATCGGGTCCGGAGGCGGTGGATGTCGTAAACCGCGTTTTCCGATCGGTCGATCTCTCGAGGGTAGATCCCCGGACCGCTCATTTTGGCTACATCGCAACTGCCGAAGGCGATGTCGACCAGGTCGTCGTGACGGTTTTTCGCGGACCAGAGTCTGCAACCGGTGAGGATGTCGTCGAAATCACATGCCACGGCGGGGATTTTGCGGCGCAGATGATTCTTCGTGCCCTGCTGGAAGCGGGAGCACGGATGGCGGAGCCGGGGGAGTTTACGAAGCGAGGATTTCTCAACTCGAAGATCGACCTGGCGCAGGCCGAGTCTATCGCGGACCTGATTCACGCGTCCTCGTGGGCGGCCCATCGCGTCTCACTCGCGCATCTAAAGGGCCGTTATTCGGCCACGCTTGGGAATTTGAGGGATGAGCTCGTCGAGGTTACGGCTCTGCTCGAGCTGGAGTTGGACTTCTCAGATGAGGATGTCGAGTTCGCCGATCGCGATCGTCTCGTGTCTCTCCTCGATGGATCGGGCGTGTTGCTGACGCGGCTGCTTGAGTCGTATCAGCTGGGCGAACGGGTACGGGACGGCATCCGAGTGGTGATCGGCGGCCGACCCAACGCAGGCAAATCCACCCTTCTCAATGCACTCGTCGGGCATGAACGGGCGATCGTGAGCGACATTGCAGGCACAACGCGTGACACAATAGAAGAGAC
>CBFGXY010000363.1:0-2185 GCA_965652945.1 uncultured bacterium | reverse complement strand
AATGGATCGTGGGTGGAGGAAAACTTGAACCGTCCGCAACGGTGTTCAGCTTCGAGAAATTCCTGCAGGCCGTCGAGAACGAGGATTTCGTGGATGAAATTCGCGGCGTGCCGGTCGTGAATCATGATGCAGTGGCCGAAGGCCTGGTCCCCGTCGGCCTGGGCCCGCTCCACACACAGTTTGATGGGCGGGGGAATGCCTATACCACGCTGTTCATCGATTCGAAGGTGACCAAATTCCGCCTGCCGCCATGGACGGACGAAGAAAAGGCGGACCTTGAGAGCGTTGTTATCGACCGGATCGACGTGCATACCAACCCGGGTCACCTCGTAATCGGCGGAAGTGACACACGTGAGCCCTACGGAGACTGGCTCGTTTCGATGAACAAAGACGCCAATGGCCGACACCTCCCGACGGGTCCGCAGATCCCTGAGACCAGCCAGTTGATCGATATCACCGGCGAGAAAATGGAAATGGTCTATGAGGCCTTCACCGACAAGGAGCCGCACTTCGCACAGATCATTCGGGCCGACAAGGTCAATCCCGTCGGATTCTACCGCCGCTCGGAGAACGATCACGCCGACCAGGTATGGTCAGAAGACGAGACGTTCGTTCGTCGTAACGGCAACATTGTGGATGTCGGGATGCGCGCGGTGCGCAGCAACTTCGTTCCCGACAATCTGGAGTTTCAGGTTGGTGATATCGTCCGGTTCCACATCACGAACGTTGAACAGACACCGGGCATGAGCCATGGCTTCGGGCTGGCGTCGCACAACGTCAACGTCGACATCAGTGCAGGCGAGACCCGTACGGTGACCGTCGAACTCGATCGACCCGGCGTCTTCCCGTTCTACTGCACGGTCTTCTGCTCGGCATTGCACCAGGAGATGCAGGGGTATATGGTCGTCTACCCGCAAGGTCAGTTGCCGGGCTCCTGATCCCGAGAGTCCTGAATGTCCGACCTGCCGAACTTCGCCGGGCACCTATCATCGGTGTCCGGCGAGCCGTCGGCACATCACCTGAATGCTGAGTAGAGAAATCGATATGAGTAAATCCGAGATAAGCCTTACCCGAAAACTGGAGCACTTTCTGAACAAGCGCCTCAGTCCGCTCTCTCGATGGATGCTCATTCTCTCGTGCCTCTTTCTCATCTTCACGTTTCTATTCCCACTGTGGCACATCAACCTTGTGGCGCCGCAGTACCGGCAGGGTCTTGACATGTACATCTACAGCCATAAACTGGTTGGCGGCAACGAAGGTCAGGACATCGCCGAGATTAACCTCCTCAACCATTACATCGGCATGGCCGAAATCCACGAAGCCGATTTCTGGGAGATGCAGGTAATCCCCTTCGCTCTGGGTTTCTTCATTCTCTTCGGATTCCGCGCGGCCGTCTTCGGACAGATGAGAAACGTGGTAGACCACATCGTCCTATTCGCCTATTTCACCCTTTTCTCTCTGGGTGCGTTCGTCTACCGCCTGTACAGCTACGGCCATGATCTCGATCCGCAGGCGCCGATGAACGTTGAACCGTTCTGGCCGACTCTGATTGGTACGAAGCAGATCGCCAACATGACCCAGACGAGCATGCCGGGTGTCGGAAGTTTCCTTGTTCTTGCGGCCTTGATATGTATGGTTCTGGCCCTCTTCGTTTCTCGAAACGAGCCGCCATTCTACTCGGAATCGTTAGAAGCAGGCACATGATCCTTCGCGCCTTGTGGAGCCTTACGGCTCTCATGGTGTGTATGGTCGGAAGCGCCGTCGCGATGCAGCTGCCCGAGTCAAACGGGAACGACGTGCTCCGTGTACCGGCAGGTGGCTTCCTGCCAACCATCGTAGACACCACCGCGCCAGGACGCGTCCTGCTACTGGAGTCGGGCGACCATTTCGGGCCCGTGGTACTCTCTTTCCCGATCTCTCTACGCGGTGAGGCGGGAGCGCGCATCATCGGAGATGGATCTGGAAGCGTGATAACCATCGCCGCCGATAGCGTGTCGATTGAACATCTGGAAGTACGCGGCTCGGGCAGGGATCTGTCGGAGGATGATTCGGAGATTCTGGTGCTTGGCGATCACGTGGCGCAAAAGGGCTCGCTGGTGACGCCGGACCGGCTGCGCTTCGACTTCGTCCACACCAAGCCGATCAGCGTGCAGGAAATGGCGCAGATCGAGGATATCGCCAACGA
>CBFGXY010000362.1:0-2189 GCA_965652945.1 uncultured bacterium | reverse complement strand
GCACACCCGAACCGGATGCGGCCGACCTGCTCCGACATCCTCTTCTCGGGCCGTCAGAATACACGCCGAACGAAATTCCAAGTCAGCCATCCGAGTCAATCATGAGATAGAATAAGGGATCTGTCGCGCATCAAACGGGCCGAGGTCAGTCTTATGCCGGGCCATTATCCGAGAGAAGGCTCCTCGATCGAAACTTTTCGGTCATCAGCATTCTAATCTGACCCACCACGGCCTCCGGATCTGGAGTTTCATCAAGATCAACAGCAACCACTTCGTCGCGGCACCGATACATCCACTGCTGTATAAGTCGAACTTCATCCGCCTCCTCCTTCCAATATCGTTCCTCAGGAGGACTCCACGCTGCTTCGCTGATAGCATGCCGAAGCTTCAACCAGGCGCCTTCGTTCTCATCGAGTTCCAATTCCTTCACGAGGCGTCCCCGCCCGATGATCATGGCGATCTTCTTCCCGTCTGCTCTGTCCCACAAAGCGACGCCGTTGCGTTGAAAGACGGGACGAGACAGATCCTGCCGTTGATGCAGTAGCGATTGCAGAAGCGCGATAGCCTCGCGGTATTCGAGTGCTTTCTCGAAGTCGAGCTCATCCGACGCGGCCCGCATCATTGTTTTCAGCTCCTCCAGAATCGACGTATCCTCTCCCGAGAGAAAAGCGCGTACCCGGTTCACTTCGACAGCGTAGTTCATCCTTGCATCGATGCGGCACGGCGTGTGCAGACATCGTCCGAGAGAGGCAAGCGCGCACACCCTGCCTGAAGCAAGCTCCGCATTCGAGCACTCGCGAAGGCCAAAATGCTCGTCGACGAGCTTCGCCAGAAACTCAGCTTCTCGCCGGTTCGCAAAGGGCCCGAAGTATTCGGCACCATCATGATGAGCAACGGCACTGACGGTGAGTCTGGGATAGGTATCATTGACATCCAGCCTCAAGAACGGCCTCGCACGGTATTTCCGCTGGGCACGATTAAATCGTGGTTGATGCTTCTTGATGAGGCGCGATTCGAGTAACAATGCCCCCAGCTCGGAAGCAGTCGTCTTCCAGCCGATATCTCGAACTTCCTCAACCAGTTGTCTCAGCCGCTGGGGATGAGCTTCGACGGCGTTAAAATAGCTTCGCACACGGTCGCTCAGTCTTCTCGCCTTTCCGATGTAGACGATCGCATCGCTGTTGTTCTTCATAAAGTAAACACCCGGTAAGTCGGGTATTCCGGGCAGAATCTCCCTTCGGATACGATCAAGGTGCGACTGACCGGCTCCAATCTGCTTATATGTGCGGTACTGAAACGAGAGAACGTCTTCGACGTCCGTTATTCTAAACTCGTATTTCAGAGTCTCAAGGAATCGCAACAAGATGTTGGCCGTGGCCTCGGCATCACCGAGGGCACGGTGCCGGCCGTGAATTGGTATGCCGTAGAAATCTGCGATACTGGCCAGTCCTTTCGAGCGCAGGCCTCGCACCAGTCGACGAGCCAGTCTGAGTGTGCAGAGCGTCTGCACGTTCCAATCGGGCTGCCGGCAACGCGATAGTTCGGCGGCGATGAATCGCTGATCGAAGTTCAGGTTGTGGGCAACAAAGATGTCGTCACCAACAAACTCCGTCAGCCACGGCAAGACTTCCGGGGCTGATGGCTTTCCGAATACCATGCCCGTGCTGATGCCCGTTATACGCGTGATTCGAGACGGAATCGCACGCCCAGGATCGATCAGTTGCGAGAACCTCTCCGTAATCTGACCACCTTTCACTCTTACTGCAGCAACCTCGATCAGGCGATCCGACCTGGCGTTGACGCCCGTCGTTTCTGTGTCGATGACCACGAAGCCTGCGTCTTCAATCCGCATCAGAGATTACCTCTCGCATGATACCCACACACAATGCACATATTGCAAGCTATGGTAGGTATGCGATTCGTAAAGTCAAAAAGACGGGAATGCGCCGTTTCAGTCGTCGAGTGCAGCGCCCACCAGTTCCTGGCTTTGTAGACGTTCCGTCACGGCATCCAGATCGAGATTCAGCAAGTCTGCAATCATGTGCGCGATATAGGTGTTGTCATGGTTCCCGATGAAGGCGTCTCGTCCCGGAGCCTTGGCATGGAGTTTTACATCCACAGCCGTATGCCCGCCCGTTGTCCAGGCGATGGCAGGGCTTTGAGCGATGGCCTGGCCCATGGCGCGGGGG
>CBFGXY010000361.1:0-2212 GCA_965652945.1 uncultured bacterium | reverse complement strand
CTGCTTCAGTTTCCTCGTCTGTTTTCCTATCGATCCAATGAGTTCAGTTCTTGCCTTTGTCGCGCTGCAGGGCGCATCCATTACCCGGTCTTCACTCGAGGTGCTATCCGCAGCACGGGAACTCTCCTCGGAAACCGGCCGGCCGTTTGAAGCACTGATGTTGGCGGTCGATGCGAAACCTCACCTTGAGCAGCTTGCCTCCTATGGGCCGCGTCGCATCCATGTGATTGAAAATGAAGCCTTTGCTACGCACCACAACGAGGTGATCGGTAAGGCATTGACGCACGCCCTCGGTCAGATACAACCAGATGTCTTTGTGCTTCCTTCGACCGAGGGTGTGAAGGATGTCCTCGGCGCGCTTTCCGTGAAAACCGGAATGAGCGCCGTGCCCGATGTCGCAACGCTGCAGATCGGAGAGGATGCCGTCGAAGCAACGCGGCCGGTCATGGCAGCTAAGTTCATGGCCCGTGTTTCGGCACCGCTTCCGGCGATTGTATCGGTCCGTTCAGGATCATTCTCTGCTGAGGAAGCGCAGGAAGCTTCGGAGCCGGAAATCCAGTATGTGGATTTTTCTGTTGATGAAACCGAGCTCCGACTGATTGTAAGAGACGTAGCAAAGGCGATCGGAGGCGCGGTCGATCTGTCTGATGCGCGCGTTGTGGTTGCAGCGGGCCGGGGCATCCGAGATGAGGAAGGCAAGAAGCTGATCGAGGAACTGGCTTCGATTTTTAATGCCGCCATTGGATCGTCGCGCGCCGTCGTAGAGAATGGGCTCTTCGAGGCAACGACTCAGATTGGCCAGACAGGGAAGGTCGTGTCTCCTGATCTCTATTTCGCAGTCGGGATCTCCGGCGCCATCCAGCACGCTGCAGGTATGCAGAATAGCCGTGTAATCGTGGCCATAAACCGCGATGCGGATGCTCCCATCTTTAAGTATGCTACGTACGGAATCGTAGGCGACCTCTTCAAGGTACTACCGCTTCTGATCGAGCAGCTGCGAGCCAGAACGGCGAGACCCTCATTGTGATTTCGGATTTCCGTTCAGATGGACGAAAAGTTTGATTGCATCATCGTAGGTGGCGGTATCGCGGGACTCAGCGCGGCAATGGTTCTTGCTCGCGCCAACAAGCGCTTTTTGCTGGTTGAACGGGGTGAGTTTTGCGGGGCGAAGAACGTGTCGGGCGGCGTCCTGTGGGGCCGGGATCTTGCGCGCCTGGTGCCGGAATACTGGTTGGAGGACAATGGGATCGAGCGATTCGTCAACCACCGACGATTAACGTTTTTGGATGATCAGTCGTCTTTTTCGATTGATTTCAAGTCGGAACACTACGAGCAGCCGCCCTATTCGGGCGTCATAGTCCTTCGTGCCCGCTTCGATAATTGGCTTGCTGGAAAAGTCGAGGAGGCGATCGCTGAAACCTCGGCGGCGGACGAGTCTTTCATCGCCACGAACATCCTTGTGGAAGAACTCATCATCAAAGATGGCCGCGTCGTCGGTATCCGTGCGGGCGGGGATGAGTTTTTTGCCGACTGCACAATCCTGGCGGAAGGCGTCAATAATCTTCTGACGAGACAGGTCGGCCTGCATGACGATTATGTTCCGGCCGATCATGTGATGGTCGGTGTCAAAGAAGTGATACGCTTCGAACGCTCGGTGCTCGAGAATCGGTTTCAGCTGGGCCCTCAAAGCGGGATGTCGAACGAGTTTGTGGGGTTTGCCAGTGGAGGCATTGAAGGCGGGGGATTTCTCTACACGAACAGGGATTCCGTATCCGTAGGGTTGGTCCTGGGGATGAAGGACTTGCGTGAAAAGGTTGCCACTCCGCAGGACCTGCTCAACGATTTCAAGGCGCACCCTGCCGTTGTCGACATGTTACGGGGCGGGGAGGAAGTCGAGTACAGCGCGCACGTCGTTTCGAACGGAGACATTCGTGGCCTTCCGAAGGAAGTCTACGCCGATGGCGTCCTGATCGCGGGAGAGGCTGCGCATTTATTGATAAACGCGGGCAAGGCGATCCAGGGTATGGATTACGCCATGCGCTCGGGTATTCTGGCAGCTGAAACGGTGATCGAAACCTCAGACTTCTCGGCCGAGGGTTTGAAGGCTTATCGCGGAAAGCTCGATGATTCTTTTATAATGAAAGACATGAAGACCTTCCAGAGTGCCGTTCATCTGCTGCACGACCCCATGATGTACGACACGTTGCCCAAG
>CBFGXY010000360.1:0-2216 GCA_965652945.1 uncultured bacterium | reverse complement strand
GAATCACCCACTTAACCCAACAACCGAAAACTCCGGTTTAGGCTGAGGCAGTACAATACAGTTGAGGATCTTATTCACGATTTCGATGCAGCAGCATATTTGACAACCTTACCGTAATGGAGCCATTCCCCCAGAACTATCTCGTATTCTGGCTAAAAGGGGGCACGAATGGTGGAGCTACGGGACCGAGCCGGCGCTTATTAGAGCCGTCTGTATCCATTAGCCAAATCACCCGTTCGCGCCAGTAGACGTTAACGTAGGCGATTTTCCGGCCATCAGGAGACCATGCCGGCGAATCGCCCCAGTCCTCGGAGAGCCTCTCCAGGCCGGAGCCATCCACCTTCATCTTCCAGATGTTGCGGTCGTAAACAGTCTTGTGAGCTTTGCCGAAGACGATACGTCGTCCATCTGGTGAGTACGAGTGATGACGACCCAACCCCCAGTCATCGCCGCCAATCTGAAGCGTATCACGGGGTGTATCAGCGAAAGGGTAGTTCTGCAGCAACCGATATTGACCGCCGCCCGGCATGATATCTTTGGCAGTCAGGATTCTATCTCCTTGAGGATGCCAGACCGGGATACCGCCGTCGACATTCCAGGCGCGGTGTTTGTCTGAACCGTCCGGACGCATCAGCCAGACGCCGCGTTGCAACACAGAATCGGGCAGGCTTACCTCGTCGTGCGGGACTGGGGTAGCGTCTGCATATGCAATCCATTCTCCGTCGGGGCTCCATGCCGGCTCGAAGTTTTCCCGCTCGAAGGTCAACTGCGTAAGTTCCGAGCCGTCTTCCCGAATCTTATAGATTTGCCTTCCCCAACTGAAGGTGATCCACGCACCGTCCGGGCTCCACGCCTGGGAGGACATATTGCCCGGTCCATGTAAGACGCGCCGCTCCTTATTCGTTGTGAGGTCGAAGACATACATCCCGACAATCTCCGTTTCAGGATCCGGTCTGATGTAGGCAATTCGATTACCGTCCGGTGCCCATGCGGGATATGCGTGGAACGACGCGAACGCCACGCAAACATCAGGCTCCATAGGACTTGGATAATAGCAATCCTCGGGCTCCTCCGGCGCAACGCTCGTGTCGCAGGCGGCGAGGCACAGGAAGAGGCCGATCACGAGGAGGGTCGTGGTGTTCCTGATATGCATTATTCTAACGTATGAGGTCATTATTTTGTACGTCAATCATTCCGGTAATCCAGATGTCATTGAGTTATCTGGCCATGTTCCCACATTCACTATGGAGATGAATTCTAAACTCTCCTCCCGTGCCCGTCGAAATGTTTATAAGCGTACGGGTGCCTCTCCCACCATAGCAACCGCATGAAGCAGACGCGATGAAATTGGGCCGAGTAGTCGGACTCGTGGGTTAACCAGTTGTGTATGCGGGGCGAATGGTGGCCGTCAATGCCGGTCTATCGTTCTACCATGGTAGCGTAGCGTGCCAGATCGAGGTAATAGGATTCCGACTGACCACCGGGAAGCTGAGCATGGATAATTTGGTCCGTCGGATCGCCCGGCTGAGAAAGGCGCAGGGCGCTCAACGAAACCACGCGTGCATGTCGATCGATGCCCGCCATCCCGATGGCGTTGTCCGTATCTGCCGCCGCTATTCCGACCGCTTCACTTGCGATGTCGAGTTCAGGGCGAACCCATCCACCGATGGGCGCGAGCCGACGACCCGGGCCCAGGTCCTCGTGGTTCTGCGTGAAACCAAGGTGGGAATGCACGCCGATACGTACTGCAACCGATCCGAGTGAATAGGTCCAGGCTTGATCTACGTTATGGACATCGAAAAGGTACTGTTGATGGGATACGAGTGGATCGTTTGTCTGTGCACTTACCATCATTGGGTATATGACAGTGGCACACACGACCAAGAATACTCGGACATAATATGTCAGCATGATAACACGAAGTCTGAGAGGGATAATGCGAAGGTTCTTCTTAACTCCAGTGTTAACAATCACCGAAGCATAATATCTATCGGGTTCTGCGTTTCGAGCGATGGAAACTGTGGGACGGAATCAGGCAGCGCAGGCCATAGTGGGTACTCGCTTCCAGATTCGATATCGTAAACGAACGGTACGTACCGGGCGCCCTCGCCCTGATGCACATCGCGTTGGAAATATATTCGCATGCCGTCGTAACTAAAAGATGGCCTTCCTCCACCCAGGTCCGTGATTTGCTCGGACCAACTTCCGTCATTAGC
>CBFGXY010000359.1:0-2218 GCA_965652945.1 uncultured bacterium | reverse complement strand
ATAAGGCGGTGCGGCTGGACATCGACGCGGATTATGTCAGGGAGAACATCTCGTCGATCATGGATCGCATCTTTGAGAACCTCTCATTTGGGATTGGCCGGAAAAACAAACAGGATGTAGACCATCCGTTATTTCACGACGATCCTGCGTGGGATCTTCCGGTTGCGGCGAAATTGAAGGAGACGGCCCGGCAGCAGCTCGGCACGATCGGGGCCGGCAACCATTACGTCGATCTTTTTGTGGATGAGGAAGATCGGGTCTGGTGCGGCGTCCACTTCGGTTCGCGTGGTCTCGGACATAAGCTGGCCACGCACTTTATCAAAGCAGGCGGCGGAAAGGAAGGGATCCACGTCGATCCGGTGCTCCTGCGAGAAGATGAGCCGCTCGGTCAGGAATACATCGCCTGTATGAACCTTGCGGGCCGCTATGCCTATGCGGGGCGCGACTGGGTCACGGAGGAGGTAGCGCGCCTGCTGGGGGCGGAGATTCTGGAGGAGGTCCATAACCATCACAACTTTGCCTGGAAGGAGAATCACTTCGGAAAGGAATTGTGTGTTGTGCGCAAGGGCGCTACGCCCGCTTTTCCGGGTCAGCGAGGATTTGTCGGCGGCTCAATGGGGGATATATCCGTTATTCTGGAAGGAGTAGACTCCGAGGCCAGTCGCACGGCTCTATACTCAACGGTTCATGGCGCAGGCCGCGTAATGTCGAGAACGGCGGCGGCGGGAAAGGCAAGCCGTCGGTGGACGTGTTCAAATCGGGATTGCGACTGGTTCGAGCCTGCTCCGCGAAAGCCCCGACCAACGGTCTGCACAAAATGCGGCCACCGCAGGTTTTCGAAACGGATGGTTCAGGTGTCCGACGGCAAGGTCTCGAAAGAAATGATGATGGACTGGGTGCGCTCGGCCGGTGTCGAATTGCGGGGTGGTGGTCTGGATGAATCACCCCACGTATACAAGCGGTTGCCGGAAGTACTCGCCTACCACTCAGAAACGATCCGAATCGTGCACACGCTTACGCCTATCGGAGTTGCGATGGCCCCGCCGGGACAGTTCGATCCGTTCAGAGACTGAAGAGGCGGTTACCGCATGGGGTCATGCTGCTAAACGCCGTGCACTTCCCCTGGACGTCTGCCCGCCGGTCTTATTCATAATTGTGGATGCACTCGGGCGCGAAATAATGCGTGCCTTAAGCTATACTCATAATGTGATTTCATCCCTCAACTTCTCCTCGCATCCGATATGGAGACGCCGTACTCCTCCGCATCCCGATACGCTTCCCCTCCGGATCTGTCGATAGGCAACCTCTTCGGCAGAGCATTCGACATCTTTAAGACGAATCCGGGCCTCATGGTATTGATCACGCTCATTTATATGGGCGTGGTCTCGCTCCCCGAATATATCGGTGGAGATGGGCCCCAGGGCATTCTGTTTTCTCTGATCTCTATCGCGATATCGGGTCCGATGGCGCTGGGCTATTACGGGGTGATGTTGAGATTTGTACGAGACGAGCCTGTACGTGTGGGCAACCTTTTCGACGGATTTCAGAATTTCGGTCAAGCGATCGGCGTGTACCTGCTTACGGCTCTTCTGATATTTATCGGAATCTTAGTCTTCATCATCCCTGGGATCATATTGTCTCTGGGACTCTGGCCCGCGCTAATGCTCGTTTACGACGGAAGGGACGGCGTCGTGGATGTCTTGAAAGAGGCCTGGGACATGACGAATGGACACAAAACCACGCTGTTTCTGTTGTTCGTTGTAACAGGGATTTTCGTCCTTGCAGGCCTGATCGCCTTCGTTATCGGCATCGTGGTGACCGCCACCATAGGCATGATCATTCTATGCCTGGCCTATGAAGAGCTGCGAAAAGCGGAGGTATGATCCACTTCCAGGGTGCCGCTTCGCATGACTGTCGCTTCCGAGGCACCGGGGCCGCAACGGCAGGCTATCTGCGACTATGCTTTACGGCCCGTCCTTCCACCAGATAGATCACGTCTTTCGCGATGTTTGTGGCGAGGTCCGCCACGCGCTCCAGGTCTTTCGCCGAGAGTATCACCGCCAGCGATGAATCGATATTCTCGGAACTGGCCTTCATCCGATTCTGCATGAGATCAATGACAAGGTCGTGCAACCGGTCGACTTCGTCGTCGCGGAACCACACCTTGCGGGCCAGATCCGTATCCGAGCGCACAAACGAGTCCAACGCGTCGTCGCAC
>CBFGXY010000358.1:0-2251 GCA_965652945.1 uncultured bacterium | reverse complement strand
ATATCGTAGTCGGCCGTGTTCGTCCAGTGCTGGGGTCCCGGCCTGCCTTCATGCGTGCGGAAACCTCGATCCACCGCCGTCTCGAATCCCTCGGAGGGGAGGATTGGATAGGGAATCGGACGCCGATCCTGCGCCGCGGCGGCCCATCCCACATTTAGTGCAAGCGCAAAAATGAAGACAATTCGGTGGATCTGCATGGAAATGGAGTATGATGAGGGTGTTCGTCCTGAAGTATAGATCTCACTCGAACCCCGAGGATGTCCGGTACCTTTCGGTCGAAACTACAAAATCCCCCGATCAGAGCGAAACGGGCAGCAAGACCTCGGCTTCCAGAATAGACAAAGTGGTCTCCTTATAGCATTGGGGAAGGCAGGTATTTATACTAAGCGCGGATTGAACCTGCGCACTATGAAGTTCTTCGGCGGCTACCTTTCGTTCTTTACTGAGGATCCCAACCTGAGGCAGAATACGCGCCTCTTGTTGCGATACCTCCTCTTCCTCGCCGGGCTCGTAGTGGCCTTCAGTGTGCTCTTTCATGTCATTATGTACTGGCATGAAGGAGTGCGACATTCGTGGATCACGGGGTTCTACTGGACGCTCACCGTTATGAGCACGCTGGGGCTCGGTGACATTACGTTCACGACCGATCTCGGCCGGGCCTTCACGCTTGTCGTGCTGGTGACGGGGATCATCACATTACTGATCGTCCTGCCGTTCGCCTTCATCCGGTTTTTTTATGCGCCCTGGCTGGAGGCGCAAATCCACCGCATCGCGCCGCGATCGCTTCCGGAGGACACGACCGGTCATGTAGTGATCTGCGAATATGAATCGATCGCCGAGACACTGATCGAGCGATTTCGACAGGAGAAGATACCGTACGTGGTCGTGGTCGATGATCCCGCACGCGCGGCCGATCTGCGCAACAAAAGCGTAGCGGTCATGGCGGGGTACCTCGACAATCCACAGACCTACCGCAACGCCCGCGTCGAGCATGCGCGCCTGGTCCTGGCAAATCACAGCGACATCGTCAATACAAATATCATTCTTACAGTGCGGGAGGTCACGGCGGAGGTTCCGATCGTCGCCATTGCAAGCTCCTTCGATGCCGTCGACGTGCTTTCGCTCAGCGGCGCAACGGAGGTACTGCCCATCCGAAAGCGCCTGGGCGAGCACCTTGCCAACCGCGTCAGTGCAACGCGGGCCCATTCGCACATCGTGGGATCGTTCGAGGGCCTGCTCGTTGCAGAACTTCCCGTACGACGAACCCCTCTGGTGGGGAAAACCATCCGAGAGACGCAGCTGCGTCAGATCACTGGACTGAACATCATCGCGGTCTGGGAGCTGGGCCACGTCTTGTCCGCGCATCCCGATTTACGACTGACCGATCACAGCGTCCCGGTCATGCTCGGCACAAAGGAACAGTTCGACCAGCTGGACGACCTCCTGCTCATCTACGATCAAAACCCCAACCCAGTGCTTGTCATTGGAGCAGGGCGCGTCGGCAGGTCTGCCGCACGGGCACTAAAGGAGAAGGACATCCCGGTTCACATCGTAGAGCGGCTTCCGCAGATGGTCGAGCGGGCCAAAAGCGTGGGCGTGCCGGTGTTTCTGGGGGATGCGGAGGACTACTCGGTGCTGATGAAGGCGGGAATTCAGGAAGCGCCGTCGGTCGTGCTGACGACCCACGATGATGCGATGAACATTTATCTCGCTTCATACTGCCGCAGGCTTAACCCCGAGCTTCGAATCGTCAGTCGAATTACACGCGAGCGCAACATTGAATCCATTCATCGGGCTGGGGCGGATTTCGTGCTGAGCTACGCCTCACTCGGAGCCGCATCGATTTATGCCTCGATGGGCGAGAATCAGCTGCTGATCCTGGGTGACGGCCAATCTGTCTTCAATGTCAAGGTCCCGCCCAAGCTGAGAGGCCTGTCGGTAGCGGAATCCGAGATCGGCGCCAAAACAGGGATGGTTCTCGTTGCAACACGTCGCAATGATGCCATCAATACGGCCGTCCCACCGGAATATGTTCTGAAGGAAGATGAAGAGCTGATCATGCTGGGGGATGCGGATCAGCGCCGTGCGTTTGCGGAGACGTATCAATGATACCGCGATCACCCTGATCCGGAATCGTGAATCTCAAGGCATGCGACGTGGTCTACTGGTTCGGCGACGCGGATGGCCCGCCGGTAACATTCCTGCACCTCTCGAACCTGTCCGCTTTGATGGAATTCCACACCCCGAACCT
>CBFGXY010000357.1:0-2262 GCA_965652945.1 uncultured bacterium | reverse complement strand
CACGAATCCGGAGCGGGAGGAGCTCCTGAGAGCGGTAGGGCGGCCTCAGGTCTGATCGCATTTTTCTAGTGGAAGCCCAATTGACGGCTAACTGAGCAACTCGCGACGGGCGGTTCGGACGAGGGCGAGAACGATCGGGTGCTTCAGCCGCCGCTCCACGGTGATGGCGTAGAAGTGCTGCTTGAGCCCTTCCACTTGGCCGACTACCTGCACCCGATATTGACGGCAGATTTCCTTCTCGATCACCGCCGCGCCAGATGATCCAAAAAGGATTGGTCGAACGGACGATCGACCTGCACGAGATACTCTCGTTCGTGTCCGAATTCGGCTCGGAGAATCTCGTTCACGATGTTGCCGTCGTTCGTCAGCAAGATGAGACCGGATGAATCCTTGTCCAACCGCCCGATCGGGAAAATCCGCTCCGGATGTCCGATCTCCGCAATAATATTTCGAGGGACATGCGATTCACTCGTTGTCGTGACGCCGACCGGCTTATGGTACTTGATATAGAGATCGGCTTTACCCCAGGGAATCACACAGCCCGCTCGGGCAATGACGTCCGTCGACTCTACCTGATCGCCGAGTTTCGCTACCCGACCGTTGATCGTGATGACGCCCGACTCGATTAAACGGTCTGCTTCGCGCCTGGAACAGATCCCGTGCTCTGTGAAGAATTTATTGATGCGAATGATTTGCGCCACGTGAAGAGGGGATGATAGTCGTGTGACGCTGGTCGTTAGTGGACACGACGGCCGGCCCTGACACGACCCAGTGTACGATAGATCAAACGTGCAATGGAAAATTGCGGCGCCACGAATCCTTCGATGGGAGCAATCTCGCTGACATCCATGCCGACGATGCCGGGCCCATTGGCCAGCGCCGTCATGAGATTGAGGGTATCGTACCACCCGAGCCCACCCGGCTCGGGAGTGCCCAAGGCGGGAACGATCGACGCATCCAGCCCATCGCAGTCGAATGTCAGGTACACGGGCGTTCGGCAGGCCGCAACCACGTCTGGTATCCAGTTCGACGCTTTGCCTTCGTAGGGGCCGGACGGATCGAGGATGGTCGCCGCAAAAAACGTCTTGATGCGAGCCGTCGCATCGATACGAGCGACCTCTTCCGGGCTGATCGACCGAATACCCACTTGCACTAATGGTAAGCCGTCTTCCACCACCCGCGCCATAACGCTCGCATGGCTGAACGGATTGCCTTGATAGGCATCCCGTAGATCTCCATGGGCATCGATCTGCACAACGGTCATCTGCGGATATCGTTTTGCATGGGCCCGAATCGCTCCCAATGCGCCGGTGTGTTCGCCCGTCAGCGTGATAAGAAACCGTCCAGTTCCGACGTGCGGGGAGACAAAAGCTTCGATGGCATCGACTGCTGCGCGGTCGACATCCCCTTTGAGATCCAACGGCCAGGCCGTCGCGATTCCACCCCATTCTCGAAACGGCTCGCATCCGAGCTGCTCGTCGTAGAATTCAACCTGGCACGAGGCTTCCAGAATCGCGGAAGGGCCATGGTCTGACCCGCGAATATAGCTGGAGGTGTGTTCGTAGGGCGCCGGTAGAATGTAAACGCCCGCTTGGTCCGGATGGCACCAAGGTTCGTCGATTCCCAGGAAATTATGGTCGGGCCCCTCCCAACCGGCGGGAAGCGTCATGGGCATTCTTCCCTTGATGAGACTGACGGCCGAGGAGGTATGAATCCAGTCAAGACCGATACACCTCTACTTGCGGGAACGAGTGGGCACATTCTCCGGCGGGATGAAAACCGCCAGCGCGATGACCGTCGTCCACTTACCCTTTTTCCCGACGGCCGATTGGGTGATGTTCAGTGTTCTCACGATTTTTCCACCCATCTTAAAGACCTGCTCGCGCTCTTTCCAGGCCACGTTCGGATCAAATTCGACGCCCAAGGTCGTCGCAAGCATCTGCGCCGCGAGATCTTCCGTATATTCTCCGGTCTCCTCATCGGTTTCACCGTGTGCGTGGTGTTCCGATAAATAGCCATAGGTGCCATGGTCCGTGGGCTTCGCAAGGCCGACTGATGCGGAGATGAGCCGGTTCCGTTCATTCGTTTCGGAACGCGCCATGACGCAAAACGTAATTTCACCCGGTTTCACCAGCTTCTCTCCGCGCTTGCGAGGGATGATCTTACAATGGGGAGGAAGAATGGACGATACGCTGACGAGGTTGCAGTAGGCCACACCGGCGCTGCGCAGTGCCTCTTCGAAGGAGGCCAGCTTTTCCTCCC
>CBFGXY010000356.1:0-2266 GCA_965652945.1 uncultured bacterium | reverse complement strand
CAGCTCCGCCCAGTTCACTCAGGAGTCGAATCCGCGTACGAATACCCAGCCACCTGGCAATCATATGCATCGAGGCCGTAGTGACATCTGCCAGGGTGGTCCAGGCCGTGTCGAGAAACGCCTGCAATTCAGGCTCAAAGTGGGCATAGAACGGCGTGCTGCTGTAATTAAATATGAGCGATCGGAGATCCCTACCTGGCCAATCACGGCCGGGGACCAGTTCAACCTCGGAAATGGGACGCCCTATCTGTCCGGATCCGACAGGTAGCGTGAGCCACATTCTGCCGTCAGGAGTGCGAATCGAGGACCGGTTCTGAAACGATTGTCTACTGTAAGCGAACGTATCCGCAATGATAAACTCATCCACCTGGTCGATGAGTGCTGCAACAGAGCAGCGGGGAAAATACTCAGGCGGACGAATTGCTACCTGACGCACACGCAAAGTCGACTCATCACTTCCATCCACAGTTGATGGTCTGAATCCAGTCGGTGCACATCCTTTAGAAGCATGGGGTGTTTCCTCCATCACATCCTCTATCTTACTGTGGACGAGCCAAGAACTCTATTTGCAGACATATCGTGAGTAACACTTCCCTTCACAAACCTTTACCACTTCCGGCCGGTGGAAAGATTGCCGTGGTTGCACCGGCAAGCCTCCCCACCGATCTATCTCGAATCGAAAAAGGTATCGCGATGCTTCGAAGTCGGGGCTATCGAATCGAAGCCGCGCGCGATTCGTTCCAGTATCATGGCTATCTCTCAGGCAGCGATGATCTGCGGGCCGAAGAACTGAACCGGTTCCTCCGCGATCCAGACGTTTCGATGATCATCGCCGTTCGCGGGGGTTATGGAAGCCTGCGGATCCTCGATCAAATAGATTATGATGCCGCGAGAAAGCATCCGAAACTCCTTGTCGGCTATAGCGACATTACCGCGCTGCAGCTCGCGCTCCTGGCGATGGCGGAGGTGCCGTCCGTGTCAGGACCCATGGTCGCCGTCGAATGGCATGATCCGGATCCGAACAGTGAAAAGCTATTCTGGAATCTCGTTCAATCAAATAAAACAGGCCGGATACTTGGACCATCGGGCGAGCAGCTGCACGGCGTTCGTGACGGTTCAGTCCAGGGACGGTTGATCGGCGGGAACCTGTCGTTGATAACTCGGCTCATCGGCACGCCGTATCTGCCGGATCTGACGGGCGCGATCCTATTCCTCGAGGAAGTGGGTGAGGAGCCCTATCGAGTCGACGGACTAATGGCACATCTGCGCCTGAGCGGGATTCTCGACCAAATCGGCGGACTGGTCCTTGGTGGTTTTACGGAGTGGGAGCCAAAACATGACCGCCCCCATTTTTCTCTCAATGAGGTTCTCGACCATTATATCGGACTTGTTGACTGTCCGGTAGCAACGAATCTCCGGTACGGGCATTTCCCGGCGAAAAATGCCATTCCGATAGGGGTGCAGGCCGAGTTATCGGTGCGCGGAACTGGTGCAGAACTGACGATCCTGGAATCGTTGACACGAGTTTCAGAATGATCTTCATTGAGAAGTGCTCGCGGCGTGTTTAACATGCGCGCGCTCCTCAACTCGGGTATCAATGAGAGTCGCTCTTTTTGCCTCTGGTAACGGATCGAACGCCCAGGTCATCATGGATGCGGCCGGCACACGCGACCTGCCGGCATCTGTTGCTGTCTGCATCACCAACAACGCACGAGCGGGTGTCATCGATCGTGCGGCGCGGGCAGATGTTGCTATAGAAGTGGTGTCTGACCCGGCTGATGCGGAGAACCTCATTCGACTGCTCCGGCAGTACGATGTCGACGTAATTGCGCTGGCAGGTTATCTGCAGCACATCCCGGCTGAAATTATTGCGTTATATCGGCATCGTATCCTGAACGTCCACCCCGCCCTTCTTCCCTCTTTTGGAGGGAAAGGAATGTATGGAATGAACGTTCATCGAGCGGTGATCGAAGCAGGTGTGCGCTGGTCGGGGGCGACGGTCCACTTCGTCGACGAGCAGTACGATACCGGACCGATCATCGTGCAGTCGCCGGTACCGGTCTACCAGGATGACACGCCGGAAATACTGGCGCGTCGTGTGCTTGGAGCGGAGCATCACCTGTATCCTATCGCCTTGCGGCTGCTTGCCCAGGGCCGCCTGCATGTGGAAGGACACCGAGTGTTCGTGTCGGATGCCACTGGCGACAAATCAAATTATGCGCATCAAGATCGATGGGCAGAATATGATTCGACTCCAGATCCTGCC
>CBFGXY010000355.1:0-2272 GCA_965652945.1 uncultured bacterium | reverse complement strand
CTCTTCCGTCAGTTCTGCCAGTTGCTCCCACTCCGCGATCGTCAAAAGTCCTCCCTGGCGGTCATACCGGAGCGCCGCGTCCAGCAGGCTTCCATAAATGTCGAGCTGAAACTGGTGGGCAGCACCGTTCCCAATCCGGACGGGACGAGAATCGCGATAGCCGCGCATCGGCAGTTCGCGTTCGGGCAGCGAGCGCTCGCCTCTTATGCCATACATGATCTGGAGCGGACCGCCCTCCAGCGTCTGTCCAAGGAGCCAGTCAAAGTAGGAGGTGGCTTCTTCGGTATATCGGGCCTCAGAAAATGCTCGCAGGATGAACGCCGAGTCGCGCACCCAGGAATAGCGATAATCCCAGTTCCGAGCGCCGCCGGGCCATTCGGGGAGCGAGGTCGTTGGAGCGGCTACAATGGCGCCCGTCGGTTCATAGATCAGGAGTTTCAGTGCGAGCAGGCTTCGTTCGATGATATCCCGGTAACGCCCGTGATAGGTGAGGCTGTCGACCCAGCTCCTCCAGAACGTACGTACATGCCACAGCCGGCGATCGGGCTGGTAGCTGGTCACCGGATGGACATGCGCCGCACCCCAGTCGGCAACCAGGTGAGTTTCATCTCCGGCGTCGATTACGGCCCTACCGCGCGCGGTCGCGTTCTCGGCCGACATAGGAATCTCAGTCGAGAGCACGATCGTGTTCCCTTTCGGATCGACGGCCCGCACCCCATATTCGGTGGTCTGGATCTGCGGCTCGTGCAGACCATATTCGAACCGGGGTTCGAAGATGATCTCCATATCGACGGATCCTCTCACACCCTCGATGCGCCTGTAGATCTCGGCCGTCGGTACACGTCGCCGCGTATAGGGCATGAAGTCTCTGACGCGAACGGTACCGTCAGAGGTCTCGAATTCAGTCAACAGGACGTTCGTGCCCCTTTCGTATCGCTGCCGTGAGGTGTAGGGCTCAGACGGACGAATGACGAAGCGCCCTGCCGTTGGATCGAGTAGGGCGCCGAATACCGACGGACTATCGAAATCGGGCATACAGGCCCAGTCGATAGAACCATCGGCTCCCACGAGAACGGCCGTTCGGCTGTCTCCGATCACGCCATACGATTCCAGGGGCTTGAATTCCGGTGGCCGGGTGGGATCGAACTGGTACTGCGTCATACAATCCGCGGAGGATCACGAAAGTGGCGTCGAGCCGATATCTTGGATCGGCGTTCTGGCGGTCGAAGATATTCGGGTGCGGTCGCAACCTCAAGCCTTTCCGTGATCATCGGTATCGTCTTAGCCGCTGCTGAATCTGTGCAAGCTGAGAATCGCGGGTGATCGACCCCTGGTTACCGCCTACCCGCTGGGCCTCACGCCGGGCGTCTGCAACTCGTTCCGAAGTGAGTGGATGGGTAGAGAAAAACTGCGCCAGGGCTCCCGGCTGCTGCTGCTCCTGCTCGAGTAATGTCTCAAAGAAGGAGGCCAGGCCGTTGGGATTGTACCCCGCACGATGCATGAACCTGATTCCCAGCCGATCGGCCTCTCGCTCATCTTCCCGCGAGAAGCTCGCCATCGCACCGCCGGCAGCGATCTGGGCCGCAATCTGTTCTACAAGACCGGGATCCGTCCCCAGCAATATGCTCGCAGCTACATTCATTCCGTAGGCCTTCGACATTTGCTGGGTGCCATGGCGTGCGACGCCATGCGCGATCTCATGCGCCATCACACCTGCCAGCTCAGAAACATTATCGACTGCCTCGATCAACCCGGAATTGACGTACACATTACCGCCGGGAGTATTGAAGGCGTTGATCGATCCATCCGCTACTACGTGAAATGACCAGTGGCGATCGGCAAGGTCAGTTTGCGCTACGATTCGCCGACCGATCTGCCGGATGTACTGCTGCGTCTGGGAGTCAGTGACCAGATTCAGCTGCTGATTGATCTCTGCCTCGATGGAGCGACCCATTTCCCATTCGTCATCGAGACTGATTAGATTGAAACCCGATGCACAACCCGAGACGATCAGCGCAAGCAGACAGGCTGCGAAGACAGCTCTTCGTTCAGATCTATAGAGGTCCATTTCCTGATTCTCAAACCTGTGGATTCGCTGCCGACTCGTAGCAACATCCACGGCTCGGGGTCCCGTACACCTGGAAAAGGTCGGTTACGCAGCTGTCTGGTTACAATTTTTCCACCGGCTTCCGGTCGACATCTTCTAAAATAGATTGCAGCTCGCTGAGCATCATGGCCGTCGCGCCCCAGATCCGATACGACGCGTACCGGT
>CBFGXY010000354.1:0-2307 GCA_965652945.1 uncultured bacterium | reverse complement strand
CGTTATATTCGAGCATCATGAGGCCGTCACTCAACCCATAATTGTGGAAGATCTCCGTTTCGGGGTCGAAGTTGGAAATGCCGTTATTCGTGCTCAGCCACAGCGTCCCGTCGTTGCTCTCGAGAATGCCGTAGACTACGTTGTTCGGCAGGCCGTCGTCCTTCGTGTAGTGGCGGGCCAGACCCGTGCGCGTGTCATACCGATTTAAACCGACCATGGTGGCCAGCCATAGAATTCCGGGTTCGCGCTCACGCGAGGTGATGTGGAGGATTTCGTTGGATGCGATGGACGTGGTGTCGCCGGGGTCATGTCTGGCAGCGAGCGTCGCCTTCCCCTCCTGAATGCGGATAAGGCCCAGATACCCCTGAGCTTCCAGAACTCCCGAAGACCACAGCGCGCCGGGCTCCCCATTATGAGGAGGTGTCTCATGCAGACCTCGAAGACCGAGCCGTTCGTCTGCGAACTCTTCGACATTCAGCGGCACCCTCTCATACGTCCCCGTCCTCGTATCAAAGCGATCGAGACCGTAATACTTTGATACCCACAGAACGTCCGGGTCGTCGAGTGTCGGCAGCAGGTCGTACGGGACGTATCGATAGCCTTCTTCGGCGATCGGCTCCTCATCGTATCTCGTGACAACGCGCGTACGGGGATCGATGCTGCTCATTCCTCCGTTAACGCTGGTGGCCGGGATCCACACCCGTCCGGCACTGTCGTCGACCATGGATCTGATATCGCCGAAATGAATCAGTCCTGATTCCATGCCCGAAGGATAGCGGTGGATACGGCCCGTCTCCACGTCAAAATGCGTCACAAACCGGGTGTTGGTGCCAAGAGGCGTCGTATAGGCCCACAGCGAGCCTGAACGGTCCACGAACAGACCAAAAACGGGCCCCTCTGCCAGACTGTTTTCATCAGTCGGATTGTGGCGGATGTGCGTAAAGTCGACCGATCTGGGGTTGAACGCATTAATGCCGGCAGCCAAAGTTCCGGCCCATAATATGCCCGAGCGGTCGGCCATGAGCGACACGACGTTATTGCCACTCAGACTGTGCGGATCGCGTGGGTCGTGCTGATAAATGCTGAACGACTCAGACTCAATGTCGAAGCGCACGACGCCGACCGCTGGACCCGTCGCCCACAGTACCGACGGATCGTTCGGGTCGGCCTGTAAACGAGAAAGATGGTTAAGGGGATTGGTCGAGCCTGGGTCATCCGGCACGACAGGGTAGCGTTCGGTCTGGCCTGTTTCAATGTCCAGACGGATGATGCCGACAGTCGTGGCCAGCCAGGCGATGCCGGGAGTAGCTGAGAGGTTGAACGCACCGTGCACGCCGTTTGAAAGATCAAGCACGTCGTCCCAGTCGGGATCGTGCAGAAATCGCTTGACCTTGCCCGTTTCGGGATCGATCCGGTTGACGCCGTTTATACTGCCGACCCAGATGTACCCGTCGTTGTCTTCTGTGATGTAGGCCAGGTTATCGCGCGAGACGGTGGTAGAGTCGTCGGGATCGTGTCGGAAATGTTCGAACACACCGTCGCTGCCCGCCTTCATACGGCTGAGACCGGCCGACCATGTGACGGCCCAAAGGTCGCCATTGCGGGCCTCCAGCACGTAGGCGATGTTGTCGCTTCCAATGCTCGACGAATCAGACGGGTCATGACGATAGCGGACGACACGGCCCGTTGCCGGATCCAGGCGATTGATACCGTCTCCTCTCGTGGCGAGCCAGATATCCCCGTTGATTGATTCGGCGAGACCCGTGAAGTCGCCGCTCGACAGCTTCGTCGTATCGAACGGCGTGGGCGTGAAGACTTTGAAGGAGTGGCCGTCGTAGCGGTGCAACCCCCCTTGCGTACCGATCCAGATGAAGCCCTGCCGGTCCTGCATCATGGCTTGAGCGCTGATCTGCTCCAGTCCGTCTTCCAGTCCGAGTCGTTCGAAACGAATGGAGGGAGCTTCCTCGTCCACCGCGCGGGGAAGCGGATCGGAATCCCGCTGGGCGAAGGCAGCCGGCGACGCCAGGCCGAAGCCGATGATCGCGAGACAGGTGCAAAGAAGGGGCCCGAAAGAGTGGCGAGGAGTGCACATGGCGGCCGAGGCAGGTGATCGATTGACCGGGCGACTTTATGGTCCTGCGAAATCGCAGTCGCGGGTCGTGGTGGCCGGCATCAATGCCCGAGCCCATCGAACCGCGTTACGCGACGGATTGATTATCGATAGACGATCCCCATATCTCCTCGGGATACTCGCAAAATGCTGCCCGAACACATGGAGGCACTCCGGCCCGGCGGTATATCGGCGCG
>CBFGXY010000353.1:0-2312 GCA_965652945.1 uncultured bacterium | reverse complement strand
AAGCTCGAAATGAGAGCTTCGAGTTCACCAGTTCGCATGCCCGAGACTATCGAAATTATCTGGAGGAGGATCGGTCGCTGAGTCCGGTCTCCGTCTCCACATATCTGACCGCGCTTCGCCGATTTTGCAACCACCTGGTGCTGCGCGGCATCCTGCGCGAGAATCCGGTTGCAAACGTGCGGGGGAATCCACGCCCGGTGTCGCATTCGCGGGCCGTTCTGACTCCCGAGGAGATCGCCCGATTACATGAAGTGATGCACGGTGTGACTCGTATCGAGAAGCGAGATGCAGCTATCGTTTATCTCATGCTGTACGCCGGTCTGAGCGAAATTGAAGTGGTTCGAGCCGATATCGATGATCTCGAGCAGACCTTGATGGGATGGTATCTCCGGGTTCAGGGAAAGGGGCGAACGGAAAAAGACCAACAGGTGCCCATCGACGATTCGGTGATGGAGCGTATCAGAATTTATCTGGATGTGCGAGGTCGCATCCGGCCCGAGATGCCTCTGATTGCATCGCACGGGCACCGCTCGGCGGGTACGCGGCTAAACACCCGATCGATCAGAAGTCGGATCCACCGACTCTATAAGCTGGCAGGTATTGAGCGGGAGGGAGTTACGCCTCACAGCCTCACGCATACTGCCGCTCTCCTGTGGTTGCAGAGCGGAATGTCTGAAGAGGAGGTGCGTCGGCGGATGCGCCACGGAACTCTCGACACCACAAGGATCTACACGCGACTGATGGAAAGCGATTGACTGCACTACTCAATCACGTCGTGACGTGCCCGGTGCAGTTCAGCTCCATCCACCTCATCGCTGTATAGATTCGCCATCCGAGTCCCCGACACCGCACGCTGCACATGCCCCGAAAAAATCATCGGTCGATAGGAGCTGGTTCCGGACTGATTCTCCTTGCTGCGACCCTGTGGGGTTTACTCGGTCCGGTAGCTCGAGTCGCATACGATGAAGGCGTCGAGCCGATGGAAGTCGCTCTGTGGCGAGCCGTGCTGGGGAGTGTCTTTTTTGGCATCCATGCGGCGGTTCGCGGCGGACGATTTCCTCGTAAGAAGGATGTGCCCGGGTTCATCTTGTTTGCCTTGATCGGCGGTGCCCTCTTTTTCGGATCCTATCAGATGGCCGTGGATTCCGGTGGTGCGGCCCTGGCCTCCGTCCTGTTATACACCGCCCCCGCATGGGTCGTCGCGGCGGGCGCCATCTGGCTTCAAGAGCGCATTACCGGAGCCAAGATCCTTGCGGTGGTGATGACCCTCGCGGGCGTCGTGCTCATCGCCGGGGGCGCCGAAAACGCCCGTTATTCGACGCTCGCCATCTTCTGGGGACTCCTCTCGGGGGTCAGTTACGCATCGTATTATGTTTTTGGCAAGCTGTATTTCCACAAGTACTCCGGTGCGTCGGTTTATGCATTCATTTTTCCTGTTGCCGCCTGCGTCCTGCTTCCCTTCGTCACGTTCTCGCCCAAATCGCCCGCAGCACTGGCGGCAATTCTGGTCATCGGGTTCGTATCCACGTATCTGGCCTACCTTGCTTATGCGGCGGGACTGCGACGCCTCGATGCCTCCCAGGCCAGTATCCTTGCTACCGCGGAGCCCGTCGTAGCTGGTGTGCTCGCACATTTATGGTGGGGCGAGCGCTTTGGTTGGAGCGGATATCTCGGAGCGGGCCTGATACTTTCAGCGATCGTGGCAACTTCTCTGCTCTCGGAGCGGGTGCGTAAATGGTCCCGATCGTCGGCCGGCGAACTGGTTGATGAGTAAGGACGAGGCGATCACGCAGGGGGGAGGTGCCTATACTTCTACCAGAATCTCTTCCAGCAGTGGCGCCACGAGCGATGGATCTGCATAAAGGTCTCGCCCCGCCTCGAGCGAAAATCCGTCCGCATTCGAAACGAGCGAATTGAGTACACTCAGGTATTCCTCCGTGGCACTTCGATCGAAGGTGAGGAATGAGCTCTGACCCATCAGCTCGATGAGGACATCGGCCGGTTTGAGTCGCGATATCGAACTCGTGCTTCGATCTACGATCGAGGGGACGACAACCACATCCGGACGCACATCCTCAGCTCGGCGTCCCGTAAAGATTGCTGTAGGGTCGATGCGCCACTTAGACGCATCGGTGAGCTGGATCTGCGCTGCGTCGGCGATGCCGGGAAAGAGATCACCTGCTTCGGGATCGAGTCCGAAATCCCGTCGGAACGGCGATGCGATGATCTCACCATTTTCCGTTCTCAGAATGATGGAATCGTCCGATATAAAATCCCATCCGGCCTGACCCAGTGCGGTTGTCAATGTAGAT
>CBFGXY010000352.1:0-2313 GCA_965652945.1 uncultured bacterium | reverse complement strand
CGATGTTGGCAAGTGCCTGGGCCTGTCCGCGGACCTTGGCCTCGAGTTTCTTCGAAATCGAGTAGCCGGCCGAGTCATCCTCGGCGCGGTTAAGTTTGCTTCCGGTGGCAAGGCGCAGCTGGCGAAGACCGAGCTCCTGGTTTGTGCGTTGAAGCTGGGCATTGGCCCGAAGCGCCTGCGTGTTGGTATTGATCCGGGTAAGATCTCCGAACGACATGGTGACTATAGGTTTGTGGTGGTTCTGGCGTGACTTTAATATCGTCTGCTGCCATGTATCGACTTGGCACGCCTTTGCTTAAGACCGGACCGGAAAAATTTTCTCGTCAGAGGATTGAAAGTCGTTTGAAAAGGTCTCTTCTCGTTGTAGGATGATCGACTGCGCGGGCTCGGCAGCTTCGCCAAGTACTTTTCTGACTGAGGCGATACTCAACCACGACATCAGTTTGCCACGTGGGCCCGGCACCTCCATAAACCGAGACGCTTTTCGAGACCTTGCTTTATGGACGTCCTAATAGGGGATAGGTATGGAGTCCATGTTTCTGAAGTCGCTCCTGCAGGGCCGAATCGTAAACTGGCCTTCAGACTTTTATTGTCATGCGTGGACATGGCGCGATCTTCGTCCTACCTGACGCGCGCTACAGGGAAGGATACCTCTACTTCGAGGCAATCGGAGCCGCAATCGGCCTCGTTTTGCTGGGGGTGGTTCCGTTTCGCGCTCGGCCAGCGACGTCTCGCGGACGTAGCGTCGGAATAGATAGCCTGTAACGACAATCCAGCGACGTATTTCGATTCACCGCCGCTCACCAGATGAGCCTAGTCCGTACCTGGTGTCGGTTTGGCGGGGACACATCCCGCCGTACGATGCTTCGATCGACACGAGCGAAACGAGAGCGTGCTGCTACTCGTCGCCCGTCCCCGTCATTGCCTGCAGGTATTCTTCCAGTTCCTCCTGCAGGTTCAGAACGTCCGACACGAGATCGCCGGGATCGGCGTAGGATCGGAGGTCCAGCCTGACAATGGCTTCCCAGATGGGTGAGCTCATGCATTCCTCTTCGGAAACCGCGCCGTCGAAAGCAAAGCCCATCGCCTTCGCAGCCAGATTGCCCGCGGCAACCGCACGCACAATACGATCGGTTTCGTCGTGGTTGTCGGCCATCTCCGGCATATGATGCAGCCGAACCACATCCACCAGTAAATCAGGAAAATTGAGCTTCCTGGCCACGAACTCGCCGGCTTCAATGTGGTCGTAGCCAAAGACGAGGCGCTCCAACTCTGTACCATCTTCCGCATCGACCTGCGCCTCGAGAGACAGATCGTCGTAAAGTGATACGGCCTTGTCGGGATAATTATAGACCAGAATGATCTTGCCGAAATCGTGGAGCAAACCCGCCGTAAAGGAAGGCCCCACCTGAGCACGCTGCGCGCGCCGTTCTCGGGGTGATCCCTCGACGAGGTCGCGGGAGATGAAGGCCGTGGCAAGCGAGTGGCGAATCAGCCGATTGAAGCATCTGCCGGCCGGGCCGTCGATTAGTTCTCGCAGATTCAGCATCTGCATTCCCACAACGATCCCGGCCACCGCGACCGGCCCCAGCATCACGACTGCACGGTCCGCACTCGTGATCTGGTGACGCAGCCCGTAGTAGGCTGAGTTCACAATATTCAGAAGTCTCGCAACCACCACGGGATCGCGCTGCACCATCATCGTCACCGGTGCAATCTCCAATCGGTCGGGATTCTGCATAAACTCCAGGGCTTCCGTCAACGTCTGCGGAAGCGGCGGGACCCGTAATTCCAGGCCCGCAAAGGAGGCGCGTTCAGGATTCTTTCCGTTGGAGGTGACGAATTCCATCTATCTGGTCAGACGGCGATGGTCAGGGCGCCGGACGAGGCCAGCTTTCTGGCTTCATCGAGGGCACCTTCACGAATACACAGACCGACGAGCCGACGGCGCAGCAGCTCGCTGTCGTCGTGGATCGTGAAGGCGGTGCGGTAAAGAGGCAGCGCTTCGCTGGTCCATCCGTTCTGCACCATCGCGTTTAGAAGATCATCGAGTTCATCGACAGTACACCTCGATAGGATAGCGCCGGCTGCCTGGGCAGCATCAAGTGGATTATCACGGTAGAACGCGAGACGAAACCAGTCGGCAATCAGATCCTCTGGCATCGATTCGATTCCTTCGGGATAGGCGAGTGCGATGCGCACATTGGCGGAATCCCATGGCTTGGTGATGGAGTTCCACTCGCCGCCGGTATAGCGCGCGGGCTTGGAGACGCGTTCGAGAAGCTGATCGATAGAAACGGTCATCGCAGGGAC
>CBFGXY010000351.1:0-2320 GCA_965652945.1 uncultured bacterium | reverse complement strand
GTCATCGCGAGGAGCGAAGCGACGACGTGATCCATAGGAGTTCTGTAGAGCAACCATCAAATGGATTACTTCGCCGGTGGACGGAACCGGCTCGCAATGACAAAAACAGGCCGTGATTCGACTACTCACCCCTGGACCCGTAGAGCTCCCCGGAAACCCCTCGCCGCGTAGTACGAATCCGCACCGTTGTGATAGATAAATACGTGTCCGTAGCGGAAGTCCCCAAATAGCGCACCGCCGCGCTGACGGATGTCGGAGGGTGTGACAATCCAACTGGAGGTTGTCGTATCGAACGGACCCAGCTCCTGGAGCGACCGATACTGCTCCTCCGTAAGGATCTCAATTCCCATCTTCGCCGCCATCTCGAGCGCACTGTCGGACGGTGGATGCTTCTTGCGATTCCGTCTCGCCTCACCGTCGTAACAAATACTGCGACGACCTTCAGGGCTTTCCTTCGAACAGTCGCAGAAAATCAGTGCATCATCTGACTTGTCCAGGTCGACCACATCCGGCTCCCCGCCCGTCTCTTCCATTTCATTGATGGACCATAGACTTTCAGGACGCGCTTCCAGTCTAGTCAAAACCTCATCCCACCGCCTTCCTTCGTGACGATCCATGTTACTCTCGAATCGTTGCTGCAGGATATCGAGAAGTTCGGTCCGGCGCTTTGAAGTGAGCGATCGTTTTGACATGTGTAGTTGAGGAAGTGATCGTTGATAGGAACGAGATCTCCGAAGAGTTTATGTCATGCAGTCTCTGTCGCGGATTTAAAAGAGAGGGAAATATGGCAGATCATTCTGGGCAGTTCCTGGGTGCATCGACTACGTAGATATCGCCATCATCTTCACGTCGCACGAAGAACATGAGGCGCCCGTCGGGTGAGAATCCGGCGTGGTATTCATCTCGATCGGTATTGATCGGGGAGCCTAAATTTTCGGGCGGACTCCATATATCGTCGATGAAACGGCTTATGTACAAGTCGCCAAGACCCATTCCGTCGGGATCGTTCAGTCTGGTAAATACAAGGCAGGTCCCGTCGGGAGAGATCAACGGATTGAAATCCCAGCCAGTCGTATTAACAGGAGATGCGATATTCTCAGCACTCGAATACCCACCGTTCCGGGGCAGCGCTGAATAAATATCCCATCCTCCCAGTCCGTTCGGCCGGTCACTCGCTACGAATAATATTCCATCCGACGTAACGCTCGGAAAGAGTTCGTCGGATGAGCTGTTGAGTGCACCCGTGTGCACCGGCTCGCTCCACGCCTTACCATTCCACTCGACGTACCAAACGTCGGCATCTTCTCGAGGCTCGGAATCGACTGGCCTGATGGATGAAAAGAAGAGTTTCGATCCATCGGGCGTAATGAAGGGATCGATATCTGGATAGGTGCCCGAGAACGACGCAATAACCGGTTCCTGCCACCTCCCTTCGATCAGTCGTGTCTCAAAGATCGACGCCTCGCGGCTTATGGGAAAAAAGCTATCGCTGCGAGCAAAGTAAGCGTGATCGCCTTCAGGAGTGAATGTGATTCGCCACTCTTCAGCCTCGGTCGAAATGATGCCGGGAGCGAACCGTTCCGGTTGTGGAACGACGGGCGAATCTTCTACTACGAAAGGTTCTGACAGGGCTGCCGATTCCGGATCGTCGACCTTCCCATCCGTACGGGATTGGATACGCACTCGGTACCGTCCGTCGATTGGACCCGCCGGCAGACTCATCACCGGAAAATCAAAAGTCAGAGTGTTCGAGCTCTGGCCGATTTTTCGCGAATGCTCTGTCTGCCGGACACAATTTGCCCGGGCCACATCATCCCACTTCCCGTTATGCTCGATCTGAAGGATGGCACTGGTCTGGTCGCATTCGACTACGCGGGGTTCCGACTTGGGCTCATCCACCCACACGATTTCCACCCGGATGATCTGATTGATGGAATAGTCGGGCAGCTCAGGCCGAACCGTATCTCTCACTACATGAAATACACTTCGATCTGCTCGATCCGTCTCCCCATAATTGTAGTGTGACGTGCTCAAGACGGCCGCGTGGATGATTACGATTATGCCGATGAGGTACGACGGCATGAGCTCCTGAAGGCGGAAGGAAAGTAGAAGTGGCTATCATTATGGTGCTGAATGTACAGAACCTGGGTGTCCAAATCGATTTAGCCCGGATAGCCCGGCAATTTCGGCTTTCGAACAAACTGGAACGTTCGTAGAGACCCGCATACCGGGCTTCTGATATCGAATCGAACCATTCTGGTGCTTCTCACAGAATGCAAGCGGAGACGTGAGTATCTTCGTCTTTGCATCTCCCTCTCCT
>CBFGXY010000350.1:0-2320 GCA_965652945.1 uncultured bacterium | reverse complement strand
AATGAATGGGGATACGATTGGCTGCATCACCATGAACTTGCACATGAATGGTGGTCGAACCTGGTCACCGCTCCTGACTGGAATGATTTCTGGATCCATGAAGGCTTCGGTACCTACATGCAACCGCTCTATGTAGAGCACCTGCACGGTCGCGATGCCTATCATCAGGAGATGGCATCGATGCGTCGATATCTAAACAATCGGTCGCCCGTGGCACCCCGCGCGCCGTCGTCCACCCGCGAAATGTATTTCATCGAGGGCACGACGGTCAGCGACAATGATATCTATTACAAGGGCTCGTGGTTTTTGCATACCCTTCGGTATCTCGTAGGTGACGAAACCTTCTTCGAGTCGCTTCGGCGTTTCGCGTATCCCGACACGAAAGCGCTGGAGGCAACCGACGGATCACAGGTACGATTCGCCACGACTGATGATTACCGGGAGCTGGTGGAGCGACTGAGTGGCCGTGACCTTGAATGGCTTTTTGAGACCTATTTGCGGAATGCGGAGTTGCCGCGCCTTGTAGTCACGAGGGCGGAGTACCGCGTTGAGATTCGCTGGGAGACGTCCAGCGAGTTTCCCTTCCCTATGCCCGTCGAGATCGAAGTCGACGGTCGCCGCCGCCGCGTAAACGTGGATGCGGACGGCGCCAGGCTCGAGATCCCCTCTACAGCGTCACTGGCCGTCGATCCTGACAACTGGATACTGCGAGAATGACCTGAATTTGCGGAATCGATGCGTCGATAGACCGTCAGAATGTGATCCGCCTATTAAATCCGCCGGGCAAGTAGAAAGCGCTTTAAGATTCTGAGGGTACGGTCGATACACATCATGCGACGTATCATTGGAGTGACCCTTGTACCATGCCTTCGCAAATGACCTTTCCTTCCCCTACGGGTGAGCGGCCTCGCCTGCTTCTGGTTGAAGACAATCCTTCCACCCTCATGCTGCAGCGACTGATGTTGCGAGATGATTTTGAAGTAACGGCCGCAACAGGGTTCGACGAGGCGATTGAGGTTTTTCGGCAGGGTGAATGCGAAGTCGCTCTTCTGGATATCGACCTGGGTGAGGAACGCAGCGGCGTCGATCTACTTCGGGCGCTCCGTGAGGTGCCAGGTGCCGATAAACTCGTAGCCGTTGCATGTACCGCATATGCGTTGCCCGACAGTCGACGGAAGTTCTTGAGTGCCGGATTCAACGAGTATATCGGCAAACCTTTTTCGAAGTCGCATCTGGTACAGACCATCAAGAGTGCCCTCAAACGTGAGGCTTTCGAAGGTCGGCCCCAACATCTGCAGAAGATCGAATTAAAAGTGCCTCCTCCTCCGGCGACATTTCCAGAAATCGTACGGATGTTGGCTAGGACGGAGCCGGTACCTGACACGAAGCGTCTGATCCAGGTACTGGAGCGCGACCCATTGACCGTATTCTGGGTACTGAGACACCTCAATTCGGCGTATTACGCGCTTCGCCGGAAGGTCGGTGAGATAGATAGGGCCGTTGCGATGCTGGGGCATGATCCAATCTGCAACCTCGTATTGACTGAAGTTGTGACGCAGACATTTCAGCAGTTCGATACCGAATTTGCTCGTGCGGTTCATCGGCATGTGTTCCTTACGAGCGTTGCCACAGGATATATCGCTCGAAGTGTAGCCTATGAGTTGGAAATCGAAAGGCCTGAACTGGCGTTCAGCATCGGCTTGCTCCACCAGCTGGGCCGCATGGCGCTCTTGAGCTCAGACGCGGATGGATACTGCAAGTTGTGGAAGGAGCGCACCATCGGAGATGAGATCGTGAGTCCCACGAGAGAGCGTGAGGCGGAGGATTATGACCAGGATTACGCACGTATCGGCGCAGATGTGGCCAGGGCGTGGAAGCTTCCCGAGGACATCATCGAGGTGATTCGCTATCATCGTGATGCTCGGTGGGCAGGTTCACGCCGTGCAAGAACGCTTGCTCTCCTCGTATGCGTCGGTCACCTCGCATCGCTTCGAATGTACGAGAAGGCGCCTGAAGACGTCATGCTCGAACGGGCAGAGGCGTACGCCGGAATCGTTGACGACCTCGCGGATCTTCTGCGAATCGACGCAGAGCTGATCCGCCAGGCGGTGGCGAGCAGCGAGGAAAAGACGCGCGAATTCGTTGCTGTCTTTGCAAGCGAGCAGGAAAAGCGTCGAATAACGCCCGCCGATGCGTGACAGTCTCGCCGGCCCCGGTGGCTTTCTTACCTGCGCCGAGACCTGAACGGAAGGCTATCCATTGTCCTCAGAGGACATGCTATCAATCGGAGCCAACCTCGACCGGGTAATCCGTGTAGTTA
>CBFGXY010000349.1:0-2326 GCA_965652945.1 uncultured bacterium | reverse complement strand
AGAGAGGTTTGACGCCCCACGCTACGACTGCAGACGGGGCGCCGTTTTGTAGTCAGGAGCCGCTGGCAGGTTTCGCACGTATCCCTGAGAGGTTCAACAGAAATGCGAGGTCCGGTGTATCACCCAGGTCATGTGGATCCACTTTCGATGGATAAGGGAGACAAGGAAGCTGTCCCTGGCGCCGCCACGCGGGCCGAGATCGATCTGTCGAAGCTTCGACACAATGTAAAGCTGATTCATGCGCGAGCGGTTCGGGCAGGAATCATGGCTGTCGTGAAAGCCGACGCCTACGGCCACGGCGCCGTTGCCATTGCGCGAGAGCTTCAGAGGTCCGGCGTCAGCCGTTTTGCGGTGGCCACTGTCTGGGAGGCAATCGAACTCCGGCAGGGCCGGATCCAGGATCCGATCCTGGTATTAAGTCCTGCGATTCCGGGAACGCTGCCGCTCTATGAAGCTCACGGACTCGGAGTTACCGTCAATTCGTTGGAGGTAGCTGAGGATGTTGCCGAATTCGTACGACCCGACCACGGTCTCGAAGTGCATCTCATGATCGAAACAGGGATGGGACGCATCGGGACGCGAATCGAGAACGTAGAGCGTGCCGTACGGCTGCTTAGCAGTAGAGCCGGTATCCGGCTCGAATCGATCTGGACCCATCTCGCGACTGCGGATGAGACTGCTTCCGACTACGTCGAACTACAGCTCGATCGATTCGCGCGGGCCATTCACACCGTTCGCGATTCGGCGCCGTTCATTCATGTTGCGAACAGCGGCGCGCTTCTGAATCACCACGGCCTGCTCGATCTTGGTGAGCGATCACTCGTGCGACCCGGTATTGCGCTCTATGGCCTATCGCCATCGCCTGAGTTCGACCAGGCGGCGGCTGCAGGCTTCAGGCCCATCATGCGGTTCCGCACCGTGGTGGGACACGTTCAGGAGATGCATGACGGTGAATCGGTTTCGTACGCTCGGCGCTGGGTTTCTGAGGGCGACCGAGTCGTGGCCACAGTCGCCGCAGGCTATGCGGATGGGTACCCGAGGAATCTTACGAACAAGGGCAAGATGGGTATCCGAGGCCGCCTTTACCCTGTCGCGGGAACGGTCTGCATGGACATGACCATGCTCGATATCGGCCGTTCGTCGGAGACACCTCAGGTACATCGAGGCGATGAAGTGATCATCTTCGGCGACGGCGGACCCTCCTGCTTCGATGTTTCCCGCGCTGCCGGAACTATAACCTACGAACTGACGTGCCGAGTCGGTCAACGCGTTCCACGGGATTACTTGCATCCTGGTAGCTCCACCTGAAGCCACTTCATTATTCCCCGGAAACACGTATATTAGTAGGGTTTCACCAAACCCTTTTCTCCGTTTAACCACACTTGCGCGTAAATGGCAACAACATCAGAACCGTCGGACATCAACATTTTAGTCGTTGACGACGAAGAGGACGTAGTCGAGGTCGTCAGTCACTTCCTGCGTCAGGAAGGCTATAATGTGGAAACTGCATTCGACGGCGCAGAGGCGCTGGAGAAGGTAGATGGTCGTACACACCTCATCGTCCTGGACGTGATGATGCCCAACATGGACGGCTATGAGGTCTGTAAGCAAATCCGTTCGCGGGTCGAGACGGAGACCATCCCGATCATATTTCTCAGCGCGAAGGTTGAGGAAGAGGACCAGGTGAAGGGCCTCATGATGGGAGCGGACGATTATCTGACCAAGCCCGTTTCTCCGCAGGTGATCGTAGCCCACGTGAAGGCGGTTCTTCGGCGCTCCGGAGTTCAGGAGAGCAAGATTCTCCAGGTCGATGATCTAACGATTTATGAGGACGAGTACCGCGCCACGCTCGACGGCCGCGATCTCGGCCTGACACTCACCGAGTTCGAACTGCTCCGCTACCTCGTGCGTCATCCTCGGAAAGCTTTCACACGTCAACAACTGCTTGAGACGATCTGGCAGGATGCGATGATGGTGACCGAGCGCACGGTCGATGCTCACATCAAGAACCTGCGTGAGAAGCTCGGCTCCTTCGCCCAGCATATCCAGACGGTTCGCGGCGTCGGCTACCGCTTTGTCAGAGACGGGGCCTCGGAAGAGTAAGACTTACGCAGGGGCATCATTCGCCCTGGAGTGAACGGGATGGCCCGGAGAAGACGGCGTCGAATGATGCGCTGGTATGTGAAGCTCGCGTCGTGGATATTCCCGGCGCGAGCTTCTACACAAACGTGGCTCATCCTCACGTTTGCACTGTTCATCGGTCTGGCGGTGGCGGCGATTGCGACGTACGTCTCGTTCTCCGTCAAGGCCGACGTAGAGACCGCCA
>CBFGXY010000348.1:0-2347 GCA_965652945.1 uncultured bacterium | reverse complement strand
CCGAGTGGCACGCAACCTGCAACATGCTGTTCCCCGTTCCTGAGGTCATGGACTCCGGGGCGAAGACCTGAAATCGGGTCCGATTCGGTACTTCAGAACTGCAGGGGCAGGTTCGACCAGGAGTACCCGGATCTCGAATCCGCCGCTCGGGACAGCAGTCACCGTCAGATCGACCGGATAAAACTGCCTTCTTGGTTGCGGGTCGGGTTCCACCAGAACATGTTGCAACCGGCCCGTCTGATCGTATACGTCAACTCGGATCCACCCGGCGCGGAGATTGAGTACGAATAAATAATCTGACTCGACATCGGCGGACGAAGTCAAAAGCGGAGCATCCGATATGCTTCCTTCAACGAACCGGCGACTTCTGCTCAACATAGGTGAATCGAATCCCTGCAGAACAAGCGAATCCACGATTCCGCCAGGGGAAATGCGATCGATCACGGGCCGATACCCCGACAGGCTGATCAAGGTATCATCCCAGAAACGCATCAGTCCCGCATGCCGCCAGTGTGGGCCAGGGAGTTCATATTCGCCCGTTACTTTCCCATCGTCATCGACCCGATAAATGACGCTGCTTTCTCCTGCGTCTACAATCTTGATAAAGGCAGCATGGTCCGAGACAGCAGCATAGATCAGACTCGATTCACTTAATTCCAGATCGACATCGATGCTGTCGGAGAGTGAATCACCTTTCAAAAAGTGAAGGCGAGGGGCGGCCGGCTCCAGTATCGCTACGTGCCTATTCCGAATGCCAGCGAGAAAGGGATGTTCGACACCAGCCAGTGCCGTGACATTTCGAACGGCTCCATCGCGATCGATGCTCACAATCCGATGGGAGCGTGTGTCGGACACGTACGTCTTCTGCGACGATGCGTCGTGGAGGATGGTCCGAGGATGTTCGATATGTAAATCGAGGTCGACTTGCCCTGTGAACTCCAGCGCGGATTCAGGTGTCTCGATTGCTATGGCGCGGGAGAGCGAATCCGACGGCAACAGCGAATGGGTGTCCGGTCGCGAGCAAGATGAAGGGAGGCATCCTGAAAGAAGCATCAGGATCAGCAGTGCCGAAACGCGCGTCATTTAGACCCAGGTAAATATCTATCGACTAAGAACCCTGCCTGCCGAGGACCAGGCTCGTCTCGATGCGCTGATTATCTCGGATGAGTGCGATGCGAATGGTATCACCTGGACGGAAATCATAGAGGGTCGCCACGAAGTCGTCCAGATTCTGAATCTCATTCCCTTCAATCGAGGTAATCACGTCGTACGGTTGCACCCCGGCGACGGCACCTGGAGAGCCCGGATCGACGTCACGGATGAGAATTCCCCCCGTGTTCTCGAGTCCTAAAGCCTGTGCGATTCGGCCGGTGACGTTGACCCCGTATAGGCCTGTGTAATAGGATCTGTCAATGCTTCCGTCGATTCGAAGCTCTTCGATGATGCGGCGGGCCTTGCTTGCGGGAACTGCAAATCCGAGGCCGATGGATCCGCCCGAACTACTGTATATCGCGGTATTGACGCCAATCACCTCGCCCATGGCATTGACCAGCGGCCCGCCCGAGTTGCCCCTGTTGATGGCGGCATCGGTCTGAACCATGTCTCGATAAATGCGCCCGTCATTGCCGGATCGAAGGTCTCGACCGACCGCCGAAACGACACCTACCGTCACGGTGGGATCGGACGCCTGAAACAGTCCGAAAGGGTTTCCCAGGGCGATGGCCCACTCACCCACCAGAGGCACATCATCCTCTGCCCATGTCAGGTATGGTAAAGGAGTGGGAGGATTGACCTTCAGCAACGACAGATCTGTCGCAGGATCCGACCCGATCAACCGTGCCTCGAGTGTTTCTCCGTTCTGGAAGGCTACCGAGATCTCATCCGCGCCGCCTGCTACGTGGTCGTTCGTTACGATGAAACCGTCGGACGAAATGACAAATCCTGATCCTGTGTTCTGGACCGGCCTCTCCATGATTCGGGGACGAGACTGACCGAAGAAGGGTGCAAAGAAATCATCGAATGGATCCCGCACACGCACGCGCTCAACCGACCGGACGTTGATGCTGACTACGGCAGGAGCAACCGCTTCGACCGCGCGCGTAATGGCCGTCTGCCGACTGCTCGAAATCGCTTCATGCACATTGGGGTCGACATGCTCGACACGTTGCGGCGCACGCTCCTCACCAGTCTGCTGCGAGGTAGCACTGTTGCCGCAGCCCGAGACGAGGAGGATTGAAAAGATGAAAGCAGAGAGACGTTGCATGATGATGGGGAGGCTCATGACTAATCGGCGGCTGATACGAGACCTGCCGATACCGGTTTCTGCGATGGTGTCATCGGATCACTA
>CBFGXY010000347.1:0-2351 GCA_965652945.1 uncultured bacterium | reverse complement strand
GCACCGGCCGGGGATAAATGCGTATATTTGCGTCACCTCATGAAGCCCGGTGTTTCTTCAGTCGCGTCAAGGAACTGTGCCGTGTGGCACTGCTCATACGATACGGCGAGATTCGCGTGAAGGCAACATTAAGATGTGCACAATCTCTCAACAGTAAATCCACATAGTTATGCACGTTTGTGTGTGGAGATTACTGCAGACGACGGAGCCCGACGCTCGGCCGGGCTCCGGTAGTGCCCAAAGATTCACGCGACCGAAACGGCGCTGCGGCGCGCCGTACCAGGCAACATGAGGTGACGCAAATATACGCATTTATCCCCGGCCGGTGCAAGGGACAATAACGGAATACCGTGCGATTTTCAAGACGTGAAATGATTTCAAGATAGGTTGCAATAACGGACGCATCGCCATGGAGTCGAACGAGCAGCCCGTACCTGATCCGTTATAATCGACCACATGGGCAAGCTCTGGGCGGCCGACCACTACAGGAATAGCCGTCCCCCTACCTCCTTTTACAGAATTCCAATCTGCTCGAGGAAAATGCTTATCGCACGTGGCTCGAGTAGGATCGTCAGTAACAAACCGCCGATCGCGCCGCCAAGGTGTGCCTCGTGTGCAATGCCGCCGGTCATTCCCTCATCCTTCTGACGCATTGCGTAGACCGAGCCTGCAACGTAAAGCACAGCGAATACGATGGCAGGCATCGGAAGCGCCATGAAGATGTAGAGCTGGTCGAGCGGGCGGAAGAGGCAGAATGCAAACACCACACCCGTTACCGCCCCCGAGGCACCAACAGCTGAATAAGTGGGACTGTCGCGATGGATGACCAGCGTCAGCGCGTGAGCGGCCAGTTCCGCCCCAAAGTACAGGATCAAGAATCCCACGGGACCGAGGATCAACTCCATCAACGGCCCGAAGAAAAAAAGCGTGATCATGTTGAAGGCCAGATGACCAATCCCAACATGCACGAATCCGCCGGTAATCATCCGGTGGTACTCCCTCCCCTTCAGAATGGCTCGAGGCTTGAACGCCATCCGGTCGACAAGCGACTGATCGAAAAACAGGGCATAGACGCTCACCAGCACGTTGATCATTAACAATATCAACGTGACCGGCGCCTGAGAAAAATCAAACATAGGTGGAGTTCACGATCGTCAGATGGAGGCGGATTCGAGACCGAGAAGCGATTCGAATACAACGGCGCCGTCCTGATTCCCAAGCACAGCCTCCACGCATCTCTCGGGATGCGGCATCATCCCCAGCACGTTGCCCCCTTCGTTCACGATGCCGACAATATTGCGGGCACTTCCGTTTGGATTGGCCTCGGGTACAGCCGCTCCCGACTGATCCACATACCTGAATACAATCTGACCGTTATCCTCCAGCCGCTCGAGGACGTCATCCTCGGCCGCGAAATTGCCCTCGCCATGTGCTACGGGCATCCGCACGATCTGCCCCTGGGTGGCGGCACGTGTAAATGGGGTCGAGGTGTTTTCTACCTTCAGCCACGTGTCGCCGGCAACGAATCTCAATGATTGATTGCGGATAAGCGCGCCGGGCAGCAATCCGCTCTCACAAAGAACCTGAAACCCATTGCAAATACCCAGCACTCGGCCCCCGCGTCTGGCAAACCTCACCACGTCCTGCATGATAGGCGAGAATTGCGCTATTGCACCGGGTCGCAGATAATCGCCATAAGCAAAGCCTCCTGGAAGTATGACGACGTCGACATCCCCGAGACTCGCCTCCTTGTGCCATACAAAGCGAGCCTCCTGGTTGAAAACATGTTTAGCCGCGTGATACGCGTCGTGGTCACAGTTTGAACCAGGAAAAACGATGATGGCAAACTTCATGGGTCTGGATCGATTCTTGAGATGGAACGGTACTACGCGGGAAGTGCGGTTCGCTTCCCGCAGGATGCAAAAGATGATATGAATATGCGCACCTTGAAGCGCGATTCCTCGTTCGCGGTCCTTTATGTACCTTACCTGCTCGACTTCGATTCACGCCCATGATCCCACCCGAATTATTTCAAAAGATCCGGCGCATCGAGATCCGCACGCGCGGCCTCGTTCAGAACGTATTCGGCGGTGAGTACCATTCAGCGTTTCGAGGACGAGGGATGGAGTTTGCCGAGGTGCGGCCGTATCAAATCGGGGATGACATCCGGTCCATCGACTGGAATGTGTCGGCTCGTACGGGCGAGACCTTCGTGAAGGTTTTCGAGGAAGAACGCGAACAGACCGTAATGCTCGTGGTGGATGTCTCGGCTTCGGAGGATTTCGGCACCGCTGAACGTTTCAGAACGATCGTTTGATAGGGCAGACCGTTAACGATTTCTCGATCGGGGA
>CBFGXY010000346.1:0-2391 GCA_965652945.1 uncultured bacterium | reverse complement strand
CGATCGGCATCCGCCACAAGACATCGGTCGGTGCCACGACCCTCGTGGGCGGCGTAGCGGCCGTGGCATCGACCTACGCGATATATCATTTGCGGCGCGCAATGGGCGAGCGCCTCAACATACCCGATGTGGCAGTGGCCGTGGGCGAAGACGCGCTTGCCATTAGTCTCGGCAGGTCAGCGCTGGAATGAATAAACTCGTCTGCCGATCAACGCTCTCGTAATATTGCCGGCAACCGGGCAGGGTACACCTGCATGTTGAGAACAGCGATTCTCCTTGCCGCATCGAAGGAGGCCTGAACAGAACCTCTATACTGATGCGAACCTGGTTGACACTTCTTCTGATCGTCCTGATCGGCTGCGTCCCTGAGACCGATACTCAACCTGAATCGGATGCGTCCGCCGTCGCCCTCGAGCCGACCAATGCATCGGCCATTCTTGGCCACAGTATCGACCGGATGAAGAACCTGGCGGATTCTATCGAAGCAGCCTTACGGCCGCTTCCACTCCTAACGCCTGCGCAGACCTCGGCGCTCCGTCAATATCCGAACGCACGCCAGCTTGCCGTAGCTCGCAGTCTCGGACTCGAACAGCCCGTTTCGCAGGAGGCCATCGAAACGTATCTCGAGGACGGCCGACTTGTGAGGCTCGAAGACAGCGCATACTGGACGGTCCGGCCCACGCAATATGGCGAGCCGCTCGTCACCCCCGACGCCTACGCGCTGCTTATCGATCTTGGAGAACGATTTCAGAACCGCATCGCCGGATACGGATTGCCGCCCCTTCGTCTCGAGATTACATCAGCCTTGCGATCGGCCGCGAATCAGGCAGCCCTGCGCCGGGTCAATCCCAACGCGGCACGAGGAGAAAGCACGCATCAGTACGGCACCACGGTCGATGTAACCTATGCAAGTTACCGTGCTCCGCTCGAGCCAACCCTTGAGTTCGACCTCGACGAGGCGCCGTGGCTCAAGGAGCACCTGCAGCGGATCGAGACCCTCGCAATCGAAACCGCCGCCGGCCGAATGAACCGAGAACTGGAGGCCATCCTCGGACATGTCCTGCGCGAAATGCAAACTGAGGGTCTGGTGATGGTGACGTACGAGGCGCTGCAACCCGTCTACCACATGACCGTCGCCCGCCGGCTCACATCAGATCAGTGAACTCGCCCCCTTCGTCGGATGCGTACGGCGGTCGCAGGGTGCCCCTCATCCGTGCTCTATCGCAACACCTTCGTGCAGACGCACTTATAATAGAAAAAGCCGACTTCCAAGCATGGAAATCGGCTCATTCAGTGCCCGGGACTGGAGTCGAACCAGCACGCCCTTGCGGGCGCCACCCCCTCAAGATGGTGCGTCTACCAATTCCGCCACCCGGGCAGATAGGACGGCTAAGATACACTACTACGAAAACTCGGGCAATCCTTTCATTGAGAGTTCGAACGCATCCCCTGCCGAGCATTTAAGGCGAGATGGCCCTCATCTGTTCCTCCAGAGCTCGACATCCCGCAGTAGGTGTAAAGGATGGCAAAAACGTCTATTCTGACACATCCCCTTCAATCTATTTTACACTATGCGATTAGCAATAGCGGCCGCAGTCACCATTATCATCGCATCAGCCTGCGGAGATCCTAAAGCCTCGCAGACGTCATGCGTGGTTCGTCCAGGAGTGGAAGTGTTCGCAGAGAGCCCGCCCGAGATTGTCCGAAACAAACGCATCGGACTGATCACCAACCATTCGGCTCTGGACCGATCGGGACGCAGCACCATCGATATGCTCTACGATCTCGAATCGGTGCAACTCGTGGCCCTGTTTGCACCCGAACACGGCATTCGCGCCACCGGAAGCGGTTATCTTGATTCCGAAATCGATGAGCAAACCGGACTCCAGATCCATTCGCTCTACGGCGAAAATCAGCGCAAGCCGACGCCCGAGATGCTCGAAGGCATCGAGGCACTCGTGTTTGATATCCAGGATGTGGGAGCACGGCAGTACACCTACATCTCGACCATGGCTCTCGGTATGGAAGCGGCACGGGATGCGGGGATTCCCTTCATCGTACTCGACCGTCCGAATCCAATCGGCGGAAGGATCGTGGAGGGCAACGTGCTCGAGCCGCAGCACGCCTCGTTCGTGGGGATGTATCCGATCGCCTCACGCCACGGTATGACCGTAGGTGAACTCGCTCTGATGATCAATGAGGAGTTCGGGCTCGGCGCAGACCTGGAGATCATCGAGATTGATGGGTGGAAGCGCAACATGTGGTACGACGAAACCGGTCTGACCTGGCATCCTCCTTCCCCCAATCTCCGAACGCTCGAAGCCGCGATCCACTATCCGGCCACCGTCTTCTTCGAGCCGAATAATCTCTCGGAGGGACGCGGAACGGACC
>CBFGXY010000345.1:0-2391 GCA_965652945.1 uncultured bacterium | reverse complement strand
GAGCCGGGTGCCAGAACATCCATGTAATAACCGGTGATGCGGTTCAGCACGGCGCGCCAGTCATATGCAAGAGCAGCCTCTCGTGCCGATCTCCCCATCTGTAATCGCAAAGAGTGATCCGATAACAGGCCATACAGGCGCTGAGCGAACACGTCAGTATCTGACGCCGGCACCAGATAGCCCGTCCTTCCATCCTCAACGAGCGTGGCGTTGCCGGTTGCCAGCGCACAAACCGTCGGCAGCCCCGATGCCATCGCTTCGAGGGTGGCGTTTCCGAACGTCTCCGTATCGCTCGGAAAAAGAAATACGTCGGACGAGGCATATGCCGTAGCCAACTCCTCACCTTCCAGATAGCCTGTAAAAACTGCGCCAGGCAGCATCGACATCAGCTCGTCGCGCGAGGGGCCGTCGCCTACGATGAGAATCCGAAATGGAGCGCCCTTTTCCTGAAGCCTGTTGAGGACCTCCACCATTCGAAGCAGTCCTTTCTCCCAGACAACCCGACTTACGAACGTGATGACGATATCATCATCCGCGAAGCCATGGTCACTCCGCCACGAGTTCGATCGTCGCTCCGGAGAAAACAAGTTCGTATCGACGCCTCGCTCCCAGAGAAGCACGTTGTTTCGGATGCCGTTCTCATAGAGAACATCCTGCATGGATTGCGACGGAACGTAGACATGTCGGCACTGCGCGTAGAACCAACGGGCATACCGCCATACGAGAGGCTCCAGGAAGTTGAGACGGTAATACTGGAGGTAAGACGGGAAATGGGTGTGATAGGAGGCAACAACCGGCTTTCCCTTCTTACGCGCATGCAGAAGTGCCTGCAGACCAAGGATGTCCGGAGTAGCGATGTGATATAGATCCGGGGAGAATGCTTCGAGTCTGCTTCGTACCGCCGGGGTCAGACCAAAGGAGAGCCGGTAATCGGGGCGCCCCGGCGTGGCAACCGACGGAACCTCGATCATCGTGCCGGCATGTCGGACTTGAGGCTCAGGTATCGTGGGAGCAAAGACCCGGACCTCGAACGACAGAGACTCCAGGTGCGCAACCAGACGATTTAACGTCCGCGAAACCCCATCTGCGATGTGATTATACGCACCGGTAAAGAGCGCCACTCTGTTGGGCTCCGTGCGATTCGGCAGTAGGAATGCGTCTGGATCTGGCATCGGGCGTTCCCCGCGTGGCGGGGTACGTTCATTGAAAACTACGGGATCGGACAATTCCGCCCGATCCCTTCGCCCTCATAGCCGCATTCAGCTCCGATCAGGTAACAAATAAGATCTGATTAATCGAATCGCCCGGTGACACCTCGTCCCATATCCCGAATGAGTTGGATCTTCTCACTTGAGAACCTGCTTCAAGAACTGTCCGGTATGCGAAGACTCGACCTTCGCGATTTCCTCCGGCGTTCCTTCAGCCACCACGAACCCCCCGCGTATACCACCCTCGGGCCCAAGGTCGATGACGTGGTCCGCGCTCTTAATGACGTCCACATTGTGCTCCACGATCACGACGGTATTTCCCTCATCCACGAGCGAATTCAATGAGAGCAGCAGCTTCTGGATGTCGTTGAAATGCAAGCCGGTCGTGGGCTCGTCCAGAATATACAGGACGTGATCGGCCGAGCGCCGGTTGAGATGCGATGCCAGCTTGATTCGCTGGGCTTCACCGCCCGAAAGGGTGTTCGACGGCTGCCCGAGCTTCAGATATCCCAGCCCGATCTCCTTCAGTACACTGATCCGGTTGACCACGGCTGCTTGATCCCCGAAGAAAGACACCGCTTCCTCGATCGTCATATTCAGGACGTCGTCAATATTCTTGCCCTTGAATCGAATGTCGAGGACGTCCTGCTTATATCTCTTGCCCTTGCAGGCCTCGCATTCGAGATATAGATCGGCGAGAAACTGCATTTCGATCTTGACGACGCCCTCGCCCTTGCATACCTCGCAGCGACCGCCTGGCACGTTGAACGAAAAATATCCCGGAGTAAAGCCTCTGACTCGAGCCTGATACGTGGATGCGAATAACTCCCGAATCCCATCAAAGGCGCCTGTATAAGTCGCAGGATTCGACCGAGGAGACTTCCCGATCGGCGACTGGTCCATAATTTCCACGCGGTCGAGGGCGACATGTCCGGTTATGGCGTCGTGCGCCCCTACCTTCACATCGGTGGAGATGCCTTTGATGCGCTGGAGTCCGGCAGACAGTGTATCGTGCACAAGAGTCGATTTGCCGGAGCCGCTGACACCCGTCACACACGTGATGATGCCGAGCGGAAAATCAACGGTGATTCGTTTCAGATTGTGCTGCCGGGCGTTGTGAACCGTTATCACATGCTCTGGATCAAACGTCCGCCGCTCATCCGGGACAAGAATTGTCTTGCGT
>CBFGXY010000344.1:0-2401 GCA_965652945.1 uncultured bacterium | reverse complement strand
CTTTGCGGGTTTCGATTTCTTCTGTGCAGCCGTTCGGATTTCAGTCTTCTTTGCCCACGAGTCGCGCAGCGACACGATCCGATTGAAAATGAACTCGCCATTCGGCGCATCAACGGGATCTCGCCAGAAATAACCTGTTCGTTCGAACTGATATCTTTGATCGGGGGCGCCTTCCGCAACGCTCGGTTCGATATATCCATGCGTTACGTCGAGCGAGTGTTCATTTAGATAATCGAGGAAGCTGCCCTCGGCGGCATCTGGATCCGATACCGAAAAAAGGCGGTCGTACAGGCGGAACTCAGCCGGTATGGCATGCTCGGCACTCACCCAGTGCAGCGTCCCCTTTACTTTCCGCCCATCGGGGGCATCGCCTCCCGCGGTTTCCGGATCGTACTCACATCGTAGTTCCACGATCTCGCCTGCGTCGTTCTTGACAACCTCCCGGCAGGTGATCAAATACGCGTAGCGGAGCCGCACCTCACGTCCCGGCGCCAGACGGTGAAAACCTTTCGGGGGATCCTCCGAGAAATCATCTGCATCGATATAGAGCTCTCTGGAGAAGGGTACCTTCCGCGAACCTTCTTTCGGTACATCGTAGGGCCAGTACGGTGCTTCGATTTCCTCTGTTTTATCGGCCGGATAATTTGTGATGACGACTTTCAACGGGCGCGTCACAGCCATCACGCGGGGCGCCTCGAAGTTCAGCGTATCGCGGATCGTGTGTTCGAGCAGCCCGATGTCGGTGCGGCTGTCGGTCCGCGTGATTCCGACCGCCTCCGCGAACCGTCGAATTGCTTCCGGGGGAACACCGCGTCTCCGCATCCCGGCGACGGTAGGCATGCGCGGGTCGTCCCACCCGTTGACATGATTCTCCCGTACCAGTACCAGCAGTTTTCGCTTGCTCATGACCGTGTAATCCAGGTTGAGCCTCGCGAATTCGTACTGCCGCGGGCGCCTTGCCTGCTGGTGAGGCTCCAGCGTGTGCTCGAGCACCCAGTCGTAAACCTCGCGATTGTTCTCGAACTCGAGCGTGCAAAGCGAGTGCGTGATGCCTTCGATAGCATCTTCGAGCGGATGCGCAAAGTCGTACATAGGATAAATGCACCACTTGTCGCCCGTCCTGTAATGGTCAGCGTTCTTGATGCGGTAGAGGAGGGGATCCCGCATTTTCATATTGAGCGAGCTCATGTCGATCTTCGCCCTTAGCACATGCTCGCCGTCTTCAAACTCGCCGTTGCGCATTCGAACGAACAGATCCTTGTTCTCCTCCGGCGTCCGATCGCGGTAGGGGCTGTTTCTGCCGGGCTCGGTTACGGTACCTCGATACTCACGAATCTCCTCCAACGAGAGGCTGTCAACGTACGCGTGCCCGTTCCGGATGAGCTTCAGCGCGTATTCGTAAAACTGCTCGAAGTAATCCGAGGCATAGTAGAGATGCTCACCGAATTCATAGCCCAGCCAGCGAACGCTCTCAATGATCGAATCGGCATATTCCTGATTCTCCGTCTCGGGATTGGTGTCGTCGAAACGTAGGTGGCACGTTCCATCGTAATCACGCGCGATTCCAAAGTTTAGGACGATGCTCTTGGCGTGGCCGATGTGCAGATACCCGTTGGGCTCTGGAGGAAAGCGCGTCACAACATGGTCGTGCCGCCCAGATTCGAGATCCTTATCGATGATCTCACGAATGAAGTTGGAAGGAGCTCGTGACTCAGTGACGTCCGTACTCTTACTCACGATCAGGATCGGTAAGTGATAAAAGACTTGAAGAGAAAGAAGCAGGTGAGCCTATTATCGGCACCTATGAGATTCGATCAAAGCGTGGTTCGCTACTCCGAAGATAGGCCGTATCGAATCTAGTGTCGATATCGCTGCAGGACGGCGGCGTCGTGAAGTGACTCGACGACCTCTCCGCACTGGCTGCATCGCAGGTCTACACGGTGCGGTGTTCCGGACGCTCCGAACAATAAAAGCACCCAGGACCAGAAGCCATATTTTCTCTCAGTGTGGACCTTCGGGTGCCTGGGGTCGTGGCCGCAGCGGCACATCGGCGGCGGACCGGATCGTCTTTTCATGCGCTCTCTTTTTTGGTACGGATCTCATACGCCGGTCGAAAACAGCGAATCCCGGTAGAGGCGCTAATTCGATAAAGCTATATAGTTGGCGGCGAGTCATGGGCTGATTACTGGAAATTGGATTCTTACAGACCACGAAGCCGTCGATAGTGTCGGACCAGGTCCATGATCGCGATCCCGTAAGCGACGGATACGTTCAGGGATTGTTTGAAACCGTACTGTGGAATTTCGAACGCGTAATCCGCCTGCGACACGAGCGAATCCCTTACGCCCGAGATTTCATTTCCGAGGATGAGCACGAGAGGAAAGTCGTCAAGCGAAAGGGA
>CBFGXY010000343.1:0-2418 GCA_965652945.1 uncultured bacterium | reverse complement strand
CCTACGAAGACTTCGTACTCGATATGTACGCTGAGGCAGGCGTCTCCGAGACACGTCTCGGCCGTACGCGGTATGAAGATCGCTTGCCCAATGAGGTGCGATACTACTATAACAGCGGCGCGACCCGTAACAGTGTCTTCCCTCCGCATCCCCGGGTTCCGGCACCGTACGGTGGGTTTTACCTTGAGCCGGTGAAGGGAGCCGGTGCATGGGTAAGCACGGCGTCCGACATCCTGCGCATTATCGAGGCGGTAGACGGCCGTCCGTGGAGGCCCGATGTACTCGCGCCGGAAACGACGGCCATGATTCCTACGAGACCGCCCTCACAGCCGTCGGGTTCGTACTATGGATTGGGCTTTCATATCAACACGTCGGGTAACTGGTGGCATACGGGCGCGCTTCCCGGAAATCGCGGTTTTGTGATTCGCCTGGCCACGGGTGATATCAACATTGTGACCCTGATGAATACGCGGTTCGACAGCGACTCTGCTTTTATCAACGAGCTGAGCACTCTGATGACCAACATCGGGTACCTGGTCACCGAGTGGCCGGAGCATGATCTGTTCGATGTGAACGTTTCCGCGGGCGATCCAGCGATTCCGGCGTCAACTTTTGCTCTGGACGTGTGGCCGAATCCCGTCAGAAATCAGGCCACGATAGCCGTGGAGGCCGACGCGTCGGGCCCGATGCGTCTGGCTGTGTACGACATGCTGGGCCGGACCGTGACGGTGCTTCATGATGGTGAAATGCATCCGGGTCGTCACACCTTCGATCTCGATGCAGGCCAGTTACCTTCAGGAATGTACCTGATTCGGGGAACGGCTCCCGATCGCGTGGTTACGAGGACGCTGACAGTAGTAAAGTGAGGCGAGCGAGGACGAAGTAGGATAATAGAGGACAGGAATCAGAAGTGGGTTTATCCTGATCGAATAGTATTCAGGCTGCAGTTCCTTCCTGTTTTCTTCTCTCCTCGGCCTAAGCACTTCGATAGATGTGACGCACCGGTGTCAGTGCGGCGGGTTACTATTATTGTAACATGGGACAAGCGTTTTGGCGGACGCCCGCGAAGTCTGCATGGCAACGTTAAACAGGGGTGTGCCCATCAAATGATAGGGGTGTGACCATCCGTGAATCAGATGGACCATCAGTACGATCTTCAATTTCCGACTTCCCCTCCGCGTACGGCTGAAAGAGGAGTCCGAGCACTGAAGTCGTCTAACCTCGATGTGCTGTTTGATCATTTTGTGGATAGGATCAACAGCGAACCGCTCCCTCCCTTCGAGTTCGAGACCGTCCTCCTCCCGCACGGCTCGGCACTCCGGCCGTGGTTGTTGCAGAATTTGGCCGACCGGCTCGGATGTGCCGCCGGACTTTACACGCCGACCATCCGTGAGTTCGCCGGCTCGATAATTCGGAGCATCTTCGGTGTCGAACCCTCGGCGCTGGACCGCGAGACGCTCACCTGGCGCATTTTTGCTGAGTTGGGAGACACCTCGGCCGACTCAAAGCTTGCTCCCATCCACAACTATCTGCAGCGTGCGGGGGACGAACGAATGCCGCTTGCCAGGCGGCTGGCTCAGCTTTTTGAGACGTATCAGACCTATCGCCCGGATATGATTGCTCGCTGGTCGCAGGGTAAGGTCGGCTCGGGAGCGGAGGAATGGCAGGCCAGGTTGTGGCGGCGGGTGATTCGCGACGCCGATCTGCCGACCCATCGCGCGGCCCTGATGCAACAGTTAATCGAGTATCTGGGCGAGGATCGGCCGACCGACCTTTCTGCACGCATCAGCATCTTTGGCGAGTCGGTGTTGGCGCCGATTCAGCTCAGGTTTCTGGATGCGCTCTCCGCTCACGTCGACATCGTATGGTACATCGTCGATGATGCGAGCCGCGAGCCATCCCATTCGCTTTTTGACGTGCACGGGGAAGATGCGCGCGAGGCCGATGCCTTGCGGCAGAAGTACCTGCGCCGCGCTTCAGTCGAGCGAATCGACGGCCGAGCAAAGCCGGAGCAAGTATCCGCACTCGATATCATTCAGGACGATATCCGGCACGGGCGCAGGCGAAGCGGTGACGACCGGGTTGAGATTTCCCGGGAGGACGCCACGATCCGCATCCACAATTGTCACTCGCCCACGCGCGAACTCGAGGTTCTGCGTGATCAGCTCCTGGATGCGTTTAAAGTGCTTGAGGGACTCGAGCCGTCCGACATCCTGATCGTGGTGCCCGACCTCGACACGTACGCACCGCTGGTCGAGGCGGTCTTCTCTGCAGGGGATGAGGCGCAGCGCCTGCCCGCGGTCGTCGCCCGAGACCCACGCGAAGCTGGACGTCGATATTTGTCGTCGTTTCTCGCACTGCTGGAAGCGGTGACGACCGGGTTGAGATTTCCCGGGAGGACGCCACGATCCGCATCCA
>CBFGXY010000342.1:0-2418 GCA_965652945.1 uncultured bacterium | reverse complement strand
TAGGCGATGAGCGGCTCGATCCCGAACGGAGTAAACCGGGCTTGTTTACAAAAGGAAGTGATCTGCGCGTCGAGCAGCCTTTCAAGAAGTGCCCAGGACCCCTCACTCTGATAATGCTCTACTCCCACCTGAAGCGACTCGAAAAAAGTGGTGTAACGAAAAATGGATGGGAGGCGCTCTAATGATTCGATCGCTGCCTCTGCTATGCGATCAGAATCCACATAGCCCGGTAAAGGAAGCGTGCCCATTTCGAGGCGTTTTGCGCGGTCTCCCCGAGTCGTGCCCGCTTTCTCCCAGGCCTGCAATCGAACGGCAGCCAGAATGGCCCGCGTGTCAAGAAAGAGCTTCAGAAAATGCTGAACGAATCGTAACTCGGTTGTCTCCGCTCTGTGTAAAAGATCTTCGCTGACAGCCCGGTCAAGCGCTGAGTCAAACTGATAGACACTTCGATCTTGCATGAACTCGGCAATGGCTTTTTTCAATACGCCAGACAGAAATGGAGGCGGTTCGAAATCGACGGCCGGAGCTTCGGTTCTTTCGCTTGAAGCTGCGAGTCGAATGAGTTCTTTGGCTTTACCGGCCGCCGTCCAGACATCATCGATTTCCTGCATTAAAGGGGGAATGCCAATATCAGCAAGATGTAATCGACGGAATTCCTCCACGCGTCTGAACACGGTTACCAGGCCGTCCGAAAGGGGCGTGTCGGACAGTACCTCAGCGTAGCCGGTGCCACGGATCTCATCTAACATCGTCGAGTCTGCCGACGCCTCGAGCATCCGCACAAAGGTTCGAGGGGGGATGAGCCGCCCTTCGAGTTCGCGAACGCGGGCGACCTGCGAAGAGTATCGCGGGTCATTGCTAAAGTCGTTGATGTTAAAGGACTCTATCACGTCTTCCGTCAGCGTTCAAACAGGAGTCGGGCGACGTCCGCCCGCCGATCGGTCTCAATCACACGCAGGAGTTCATCAAAGGTCATCTCCACATCGTAATTCGGGTGGCGCAGCACGTATCCCGGCGAGTCCACTTCCTCTGACCAATCAATATGCAGGGGAACGTCGATTCCCCGTTCAGCCAGTTCGGTTTCAACTCTCGTCTTCCATGAGTCGGGGAGACGCTCTCGGTCGGAGGCGCGGATTACGATCCGCTCATCCTGTGATGACAATGAGTCTACGATCGATGATGTCATCCACGACTGATAGGCATCGTCATCGAGTGCGTCGAGGCGTTCGCGAAGTAGATCCATCACGAGATCGATTTGTCCTTGTTCTGCTTCCAGCAGACGGTTCCGGGCGGCCAATCGTGCCTGGGATGTTCGCTGCGAGGCCTCGCGGCGACCACGGCCCGTTCCCGTATCGAACGCCTTCCTGGCCAGGATTTCGGTCTCGGCTCCTGCCTCTTCGAGGAGCCGTTTAACCTCAGCTTCGGTTTCGGTTACGATCTGGTCAGCCTCGTCCTTCGCCTCATCAAGGATGCTATGTATCAGCTTATCCAGCGACATCAGGCAACACCGAACAGGATGAATATGGAGGCGAGGAAGCCAAGCACCGAGTAGAACTCAATGAAAACGGCCATCACAAGTGCCTTACCTGATTCCTCTGGACGCTTCGCAGTAAGCCCCACGCCCGATGCGCACGCTCGACCCTGTGGAATGGCGGTTAATCCGGCGATAGCCACGGGAAGACCAGCCACCAGCAACATCAGCCCTTGCTGGGTAGTGAGCGCTGCAAGTTCACCCGTCACGATCCCTGTCTGTTGAAGGATGAGGAATGTGATCACAAAGCCGTAAATCCCCTGTGTACCGGGCAGTGCAACCAGCACGAGGTAGCGCCCAAACTTGGACGGATCTTCGATCATGGCGCCCGCACTGGCCGATGCACCATACTGAATTCCGAGACCCGAGGAGATTCCAGGTAAAACAACGGCGATAGCTGCGCCCACGAGGGCGAAAACAATTCCATATTCCATAGTCACTCGGTCATGCACGGTGGTGTACCGCGTGTTGAGTTGAAATGCGTTGAACGGCTTACCTCCGCCCTCATAGAATTTCCCGAAGAACTCGACAAACTGAAGGCGAGTGGTATGAATGAACCCGCCCAGCGCATTTATGACGAGGTTCAAGGCGTGCCCCAGTATGAGTACAACCACCATCAGTATCAGGCCGACATACGGTACACCGGCCACCAGCTGGGCGATGAAGTTGACGACACCGGCAATCACTCCTGTAGCAAGTCCAAGCGCAAAGAGTCGGACGTACGAAAGGATGTCGCCGAAAAGACCTGTCACTTGATAAAGGGCAAAAGCACCACCACCGAGGCGTAATATCGGATTCTGCATATCGCGAGCTCCAAAGAGCAGGATCACTATTGCCGCGGTAAGGAGAGTCACGATACCAACTTGCGTAAATACTTCGGGCAGGAC
>CBFGXY010000341.1:0-2427 GCA_965652945.1 uncultured bacterium | reverse complement strand
GTGCGTTTTGGGCACGTCCGGGCATGCGGGGCCGGCACTTCCTCAGGATGACACGTAATGTGGGTACACACCATGGCCCGTCAGAGCTGCCGGCCCATCCACACCTGGTGCCCGCTTGCGCGCAGCGCCTCCGATGCAGCCGTCGCCATCGACGAATCATCGAACACACCGAAGACCGCACTTCCCGAACCCGACATCGAAGCGTAGACCGCACCCGAGTCGTACAGACTCTGCTTGAGGGCAGCTATCTCCGGGAATGCGTCGAAGATGGCGTCCTCGAAATCATTCACCAGCTCGCGGCGCCACCGATCGGGATCGTTCGAGCGAACGACCTCAACCAGATCGGGACGATCCGTCTCATCCGGCACAACGAACCCATACGCCTCCTTCGTCGACACCCGTGTCTCCGGTACTGCAACGACCAGCCTGAACGGGAAGACATACTCGTCCTTGCCGTCAGCCAGCGGATGTAATTCCGTTCCACGTCCAGTCGCGTACGCCGGCCCGTCCTGCAGGAAAAACGGAACGTCCGATCCCAGTGCACCGCCGATTTTGCGCAGGATCTCATCAGCGTCATTCAGACCCCACAATTCAGTCAGAAGCCGAAGAACCGTTGCCGCATCCGATGATCCACCTCCGAGGCCCGCACCGTAGGGGATGCGCTTGGCGAGGTGGATTCGTGCGCCCCTGGTGACCTCGAAATGGTCACGAAGCATGCGCGCCGCACGCATTGCAAGATTATCATTACCGGCGAGAGCCGGGTCATCACATGAGAATGAGAGCGTCCCGGCAGACTCCACCGTCAGCGAATCCGCCCAGCCGATCGGCAGAAACACAGTCTCCAGGTCATGATAGCCGTCCTCTCGGCGACGGAGGACATGAAGACCGAGATTCAGTTTCGCGCGGGCATTTCGGGAGTGCATGATCAGGCGTTATTTATGAAAGACTTATTGGCCCGATCTGATTCTGTTGCATGAACGCGATCTGCGGCGTACATTTGGGCCCTGTCCAATTTGCCTTAAGAGAATACGCACGCCTATAGTTACAGCGGTACGACGTTCCCAGGCTTTATCGCTTTATTATCTGATACCCAGGCGTGGTGTCTCCAACTTCCGTCCTCTGTATGCGCGTAGTTTTCCGATGGGCCGCATTATGCGCGGCCGTCACGGTATTGTTTGCGGCGAGCGTTCCCGCCAATGCACAAACCCCTCGACCGGAAAATGAGCGAAGGCCCCTCGGCGGCCTCTTTTCCCAACCGGATCGAAACATAGGCTCGCTTGTCCCGATGGAGGGTGCGATCGACGAGGACGAGTACGTGATCGGCCCGGGAGATATCTTCGCCGTCACGATTGGCGGTCCGGAACCGACTGTGGTTTCCTTGCCGGTATCGGCCGATGGCCGTCTGTTGATCCCGGGCATCGGCAGTGTCGAAGTAGCAGGTAAGGTGTTGCGAGAAGCCCGTGCCGATGTGATTTCGATGATGCGGCCTTCGTTCCTGCGAGTTCAGTTGGATGTGGCGCTCGCCCAGCCCCGGCAGTTCTACGTACATGTGTCGGGCGCAGTGACGGTTCCGGGTCGGTATCTGGCAACACCCGTTGCGAGGGTCTCGAGCGTTCTGGAATTTGCGTACGCAGACACGACGCAGTTTCCCGTCGGTAACGCTGACTTTCGACCATCATTCCGCGACATCACCCTCAAGCGTCAGGACGGGTCGGAACGCTCGCTCGACATGCAGAGGTATTTCTCCACCGGAGACCGCGAGCATAATCCGTACCTGCAGGACGGTGACGTGATTTCGGTCGGCGTGTATGATCCAAAGCGAGAGTCGGTTTATATCGATGGCGCGGTGCCCTATCCCGGCTCGTATGCCTACCGTGACGGCGACACGGCGATGGATCTGATCGCGATCGCAACGGGCGAGAATCCGCGACTGCGCGGCGTTCGAGAGGTTCGTTTGACGAGTCGTGCGGATGGAGAGCTGAATGTTCGGACGATTCGAGTAAGCGACGGTGAGCGGCCCGATGTTATTCTTTATCCGCTCGATCACGTGCACGTAGTGGCGGATGAGACGCTTCGTGGTTCAGCGGACATCAGTGGTTGGGTCCGGTATCCCGGCACCTATCCGATCGAGCCCGGCGTTACGACGCTCGATGAACTGGTAGAGATGGGTGGTGGACTTCGGACGGGCGCGCTTCTTGGTGGCATTCATTTGCAGCGCCGCAGCCTTCCCGCTCCCGAGCTGGACATGCGAGGTGCGGGCCGGTTTGACTTCTCGCCGCGCCGGGGGCAACTCGTCCGGATGGATTCCCTGGCGATACTTCGGAACATGCGTTTAACGGATCTCGACTTCGTCAGCCGGGCCTATTTTGCGCAGGAGCTTCGGCTTCAGAACCGCGTCTCGATCGATCCGAGACAGCTGCAGGCAGG
>CBFGXY010000340.1:0-2439 GCA_965652945.1 uncultured bacterium | reverse complement strand
CATTCCTGCACCTCTCGAACCTGTCCGCTTTGATGGAATTCCACACCCCGAACCTAATCCCAGCCCATATACCGACTGGTTATGCGAATATCGATTGCCGTTTTCATCCCCTGTCTCATTGTTCTCCTGATCGGGCTTTCGGGCTGCTCCTCCGCCGAGAACGGTCAGCCGGATCTGGATACGCTGGATGCGGACACGTCTCAGGTCATGCTGACGGGGCGAAACCTCCTGGGGGTACTCGAGGATGACGGGCGCTTCTCAACGTTCCTCGCAGCCTTTGATTCGTCTGGACTGGGTGAGACGATCAACGGAACGGGTCCTTTTACGATTTTCGCTCCTACGGACCTCGCGATCAATCGCCTTACTATCATGACGCCGGACGAATTACTTTCTCCGGCCAATCGTCTTCAGCTGCAGGACATCCTGATGAATCACGTGATCAATGGCCGGCGCACGGCGGATGAGATCCGGGCGCTTCCGAGCGTTACATCCATGTACGGAGAGGAGCTCGCTATCAGCGAAAACAACGGCGCAATACAGGTCGAGGGGATCGACATCACGGAGATGGATATGCAGGCCGACAACGGAATCATTCATGTGGTGGATGATGTGATCCTGCCGGAGGATTCGGCCGCGGACGCTCCGGAACCGGCCACATCGAATTGATGGAAAGCAGGTGGATGTTGTGGATGGATGTCGCAACAATCCGCCGCGAGGGATGAGACCGCAGCTCGCTGCAGCGTCATCAGGGTGCGGCACGTCGTATGCTTCGTCAACGGATCCGCTGATCTTGCCTGGAATACCTTCTGAACCGCATGCCCGGGGAGACGTAGGAGCGGTAAACTCATCTTTTCGAGATAATGAATCAGTCAGTTCAGGCTTCTTCGCGAACCGACACGTACCGAGACGTCAGGCGGCGTATCGACGCTCTCTTAGATGGAGAAACGGATTGGATCGCTGCCATGGCGACCGTTGCCTGCGAGTTGCATGGGGCGTTTGATTATTTCCACTGGACGGGTTTCTACCGCGCCGTAAGTGAGGACCTGCTTATCGTGGGGCCGTACCAGGGCGGCCATGGATGTCTGCGGATTCCGTTCGACTCGGGAGTCTGCGGAGCAGCAGCACGCACGCAGCAAACTCAGCTCGTTCCCGACGTCGATGCCTTCCCGGGCCACATTGCCTGTTCATCAACGACCCGGTCCGAAATCGTCGTACCTGTGGTGACGCCCGAGGGCCGGCTGTTAGCGGTACTGGATGTCGACTCCGACTACCCCGATGCGTTTAATAAAGAGGATCGGCGCGAACTGGAATACCTCTGTCGATCGCTTGGAGAGCAGTTTCCGAATGGTGAGTAATCACTGATCCCTCAGATCCGTCCCGGCCCATGCACAGCAAAGATATTCCCGCCTTCCTGATCGAACTCGAAGAGCGCTTCAATCAGGCCATGATATCGAACGATATCGAGGAGATCGCAGCATGTATTACCGACGACTGGATCCTCGTAACGCCGGAGGCGGGCCCCGTTCCTCGATCGCGCATACTCGACGTCATCCGGTCGGGTATGCTAACACACGCGACAATGACCAAGACCGCCACACATGCCGCCGTTGTGGGCGACATGGCGTGGATCACCGGCCGAGGACAGAATTCGGGCACTTTCAACGGCGAGCCGATCGAGGCCGATGAGTACGTCACGGATGTCTACCGACACGTGGACGGCAAGTGGCTGTGCATGCTTACGCACCTGACCCCCGCACAGAACGACAGGTAGAGTCTCCGGAACGCGGGCCGGAATCCCTGCCGTCAGGCACGAAGGGCTTACCGGCGACACAGATCTTGGGGAACGTCCACATCGAAATGCATTTCCGCCTCAGTGATCGTCACATCCTCCCAGGCCGTTTCCTCTGGTGTGACGAGGATGAACCGGTAGCTTTCGTCCATATACATGCCGGGTACGACAAGACTTCCACCTGTGACTCGTCCGTGGGCGTCGGTCGTCCAATCGGGCACGCCGGCCGATACGCCTCCACCGGGAGCGCCGCGCAGCTTGTAATTCAGCGTTGCGTTGAAGGGCGGCTGAAGCCTCAGAGTACAAGACAGGTCCACACTAAAGTGAACGTCTACGGCGGAAGCAGATGAAGCCGGAAGACTCACTTGTTCGCGTCCTCCGCAACTGGAGAGGAACGAGTGCCGCAGGTTCTGTCCACCGGGAAGGTCGATTCGCAGTTCGAGTCGCACGTTATCCGGAAGCTCCCGGACGGTGACCTGATTTGATCCTGCCGGCACTTCGATGCTGCGCATGTATCCACTGCCATCAGGTCCGGTTATCATTCCGCGAAGCGCACCGTCATGACCGTTTCGGTCGATATGGAAGGTGATTCCGGAAGCCCGATCAGGAGAACAATGAGACAGGGGATGAAAACGGCAATCGATATTCGC
>CBFGXY010000339.1:0-2442 GCA_965652945.1 uncultured bacterium | reverse complement strand
GTCCTTCTTCAGCTCATTCCCGGCTGAATCCTTTCCCACGGGCACATCGTCGGCGACATCAGCGACGCGGCCTTCCAGCGTCCCAAGCAGAATGCCACCCCGCGTGTACAGGTGCGCTCGTGCACGCTTTCCTACCAGATTATAATTAGAAGACATCTCTACAGAAAAAAAACGGGTTCATTCAGATCCTTGGTCGATCCGGGTCTTACTGCGCGAACGCCTCTCTAAGTTGCCGGCACGCGGCCTTGAGGATGTGAATTTCTTTAGCGAAGCAGAATCGCAGCAGGTACTTACCGTCATCCGGGTTGGCGAAAAATGAGTTTCCCGGGATGGAGGCTACACCCGCACGCGTGATGAGCGTTTCGGCCGCCTCACGGTCATCACCGAACCCATCAAACCGATCCCGAAGCTTCGAAAAGTCTGCGAGAACGTAATATGCGCCCTGCGGCCAGTGGAATTCAAATCCGATCTCCTCCAGCGTGCTGCAGAGTAACTCTCGGCGTTCGGCATACGCCTTTCTGAGATCGGCTACGTAATCGTCGCCCGAGTCAGCTGCCTCGACCACGCCGTACTGTAGCGGTGTCGGTGCGCAGATGTAGAAAAGATCATTGAGCAATCCCATTCGCTCGATCAGCGCACTCGGTCCAACGGCGTAGCCCAGTCTCCATCCGGTCATGTTATGGCTTTTGGAAAAGCCGGAAATGGTGATGGTCCGATCGAAGGCGCCCGGTAGCGATGCAGGCGACACATGCACATGATCGTCGTAGGTCATGTACTCGTAGATCTCGTCCGTAATCACGATCAGATCATGATTCGATGCGATCCTGTAAAGTCGCTCGATTTCCTCTCGAGGCCAGACTTTTCCCGACGGATTCGTCGGCGTATTCAAAACGATCACCTTCGAACGGTCGTTTATCGCCGACTCGAGGCTTTGAAACGGGATGTGACCATCCTTCGGCGAAACGGAGACGAAGCGGCATGTGGCTCCCGTGAGGCGAATGATGTTCTGATGGTATCCGTAGAACGGCTCAAACAGGATGGCCTCATCCCCGTGATCGAGGAGTGCAAAAACGGCAGCTACGAATGCTCCCGTGGACCCCGCACTGACCATCACCTGTTCGCTCGTAGTCGCAGGAATCTGGTTGAAGGTCCGCACCTTTTCCAGGATCGATTCGCGAAGCGGGCGTATGCCGGCGTAATTCGAGTAGATGGACCGGTCTTCTTCGATAGCCTTCTGAGCGGCACGCTTGATGGGCTCCGGAGTCGGAAGGTCGCAGATTCCCTGCCCGAGATTGATGCCGTCGACGGCATTGACCATCTGAGTGAGCGCCCGGATGTCGCTTTGCCGCAGACCATCGATGCGATCCGAAAAGCGTTTCATAAATAGACCCGTTGTCTCCGTATGTTTGAGTGAAGGAATATAAGCGAGGAGAGGGCAGGTGACTCCTCGGCTTCGATTACGAATTTCGCAGAATAGTCAGACAGAGTATTGATCTCCTATGGAAGAAGAGTTTATGCGTCGGACGCTCCGCCTTGCCGCTGAAAATGCGAAGGCCGGGCTTGGCGGCCCTTTTGCAGCGATCGTGGTGCGCGATGGGGAAGTCGTTGGGCAGGGCACGAATCGTGTCACGAGTGATCAGGATCCTACGGCGCATGCGGAGATGGTAGCTATTCGGGATGCATGCCGTAACCTCGATGCATTCCAGTTGACCGACTGCGACCTCTACACAAGCTGTGAGCCATGCCCGATGTGCTTCGGGGCGATTTACTGGGCTCGCCCGCGGAGAGTCATTTACTGTGCGACTCAGCAGCACGCCGCAGATGCGGGTTTCGATGATGCGTTTATTTATGAGGAGCTGGCTCTTGATCCCGATCAGCGGAGAATCCCCATGTCACGCCTGCTGGAAGAGGAAGCCGAGATGCCGTTCGACACCTGGCGAAGTCTCGAGTCGCGTGTGGATTATTGAGCGACGTGGGCTACGATCTCACGTATATACTCAGAGCCACATTGTAGCCGATGGTGACTTCTTTCCCGTCGGCGGTAAGCGTGATTGGTCCTTCGAAGGGTTCAACCGAGATCACTTCCAGTTCGGCTCCGGGCAGCAGCCCCAGATCTTCCAGGTAGTGAAGTAATTCCGGGTCCGAATCATCGAGATGGTCGATGGTGATCTCCTCTCCGGCCGAGCATTCGCTCAGCCTACGGGTGCTCGCCTTCGCGATCTTCCCATCGCGTGTGGGAATCGGGTGTCCGTGTGGATCATGTGTGGGATGTCCCAGCATCTCGGCGAGACGATCCTCGAACTCTTCCGATATATGATGCTCAAGATTCTCTGCCTCATCGTGGAGCTCCTTCCACGAGAAACCCATTACCTCTCGAAGGTATGTTTCGAGAAGTCGATGGTGACGCACGATTTCCAGAGCAACCTTTCGGCCGGGATCGGT
>CBFGXY010000338.1:0-2446 GCA_965652945.1 uncultured bacterium | reverse complement strand
TGCTGAGAAAAGCCGTCACACCGGCACCGCCGCCTCCGATGCCCGTTCGAGCACGTATGAAGGCAAACAAGCTTGCCACCCGTGCAGGCGGATACGCGCACGAACTCGGCGATCTGATCTCGGAGCAGGCCGGTGAAGCATCAAAGCGAGCATCAAAAGCGAGCGCCGCAGCGACGAAGGAGCTCAAGAAGCGGAGCGAACGCCTGACGAAGGAGGCTTCAAAGGTGTCGGACACGCTGGTACGACGAGGCGCAGAAGTGTACGTCGACCTTGCCGGCCGCGCACGGAAGCTCAGCGACGACTTCATGCACCTTGCCGCAGACGTCGGCTCCGATGTAGGACACCGCTCGGAAGAGCTGGGGAAAGAGCTGTCGAAGCGTGCCTCTGACTTTGCAAAATCAATTTCCCTGGCAGCGGGAGAGGCCGCGCACAGTGCTGAAGATGCCGCAGACGATCTGTCTAAATCTCTAAAGAAGCAGTCGAAGCAGCTCAAGAACCGGCGTAAGGATTCTGGTGATTACCCCGGAATGCTCGGTGCTGCCATCAAAACCGCGGTCGCAGCGGTCGTGGTCAAGCAGATGAGTAATCTTATGAGGCGATCCGCATAACGAGCGTGTGTTCGTCAGATATTTCGAGTAACTTCAGGAACAGACGAAGGCGATGTCTTTTGATACCGCCTTCGTTTTGTTTCTGACGTCACTTAGGCATGATCTCGTGAGCATCCTGGTTGTAGGTACCGTCGCGCTCGACTCCATCGAAACCCCCTTCGGCTCTGCCGATCGTGTTCTTGGAGGTAGTGCCACGTATATCACGCTGAGCGCGCGCTATTTTTGTGAGGACGTGCGTCTGGTAGGGGTTGTAGGATCGGATTTTCCGGCCAACTATCTGGACATCTTGCGCGATAGCGGGGCGCGGCTGGAGGGGCTTGAGATCCAACCCGAAGGAAAGTCGTTCGCCTGGGAAGGAAGGTATCACTACGATCTGAATGAGCGCGATACGCTGGCCACGCACCTGAATGTGCTCGAAACATTTGATCCGGTGGTGCCCGATGCATTTCGGGATTCCCGGATCGTGTGCCTCGGAAACCTGGATCCGGATATCCAGCGGAGGGTCCTCGAGCAGATGGCACGCCCGGCATTCGTGGTGTGCGATACCATGACGTTCTGGATGCAACACACCGCTGAAGCGCTGCGGGAGACACTCAAGGTTGTGGATTGCCTGGTGATCAACGACTCAGAAGCGCGCGAACTCTCGGGCGAGCCAAATCTGGTCAAGGCCGCAAAAGTTATTCGGGAAATGGGCCCGAAAATTCTGGTCATCAAAAAAGGCGAGCACGGCGCGCTGCTTTTTTATGACGGCGTAGTTTTTAGCGCTCCAGCATATCCGCTCGAAGACATTCAGGACCCAACAGGCGCAGGCGACACGTTTGCCGGCGGATTCGTAGGATACCTGTCGCAGGTTGACGAGATCGACCCGGATGCCCTGAAACGAGCGATTATTTTCGGCAGCGCCATGGCATCGTTTGCGGTCGAGGAGTTCGGGCCCGATCGATTGTTGGATCTCACGCAGGAATCGATTCAGCAGCGCGTTGAGGCGTTTCGAACACTCTCTGCAATTCCGTCGATTTATTCGCTTGGAACTGCTCTTGCCTCGTAAGCGGCTGATCACCGATCCCAACAAATAATGGCCACTGTTCGCCTGGTAAACGCCGTTTTCTATGCTCACCACGGCGTGACGCAAGAAGAGCATCGAATCGGTGGTCGATATGAGGTCGACGTAGCAATCAGCCTCGATATCGACCAGGCTGCCCGGAATGACGATCTGAGTGCAACGGTCGACTACGAGCGGGTTTACACTTTGATCAGGGACATCGTGACCCGCAACCAGTTCTTCCTTATCGAGCGTCTGGCCTATCTCATAGCTCACGATGTAAAAGCCGCATATCCTGCCATCGAGGCCGTCGAGGTCTCTGTCCGGAAACCTAACCCACCAGTGGGCGGCACGTGCGACCGGGCCGAAGTTATCTATCGATTAGATGCGCCTGCCGATGCAACGAGGCCGTAAAGAGATCCTGTAGGGTAGATTTGAAGGACGACTCTGACGTTTTATGTCAGTCCCTCATTCACCGACCGACAACCAGGGCCTGATATGTCTCTTCGTGCGAAGACGATAACGATCGTTATCCTGTCTCTTTTTACCCTCGGCCTTGCGTACCTCGTCTGGTTGCAGACGAAATTCCTTCTGATATCACTCGGAATTATGGCACTGTTCGTCCTGGCCGTTTACCTGATTTTATCCAGAGCTTGAGCCGGAAGCTGCTGGGTGAGGCAGTGAAATGCGCCCAGCCCCCAGATCAGCTCGCGGCAGTCGAGGGAAATGATTTGCCGAGTCGGGAAGCATCTTCGATGGATGTCCTCGGCGAGATCGTCAGCCGTATCGTTGTACT